>JBKGUS010000361.1:0-4724 GCA_046462295.1 Thermoleophilaceae bacterium
GCGACGGGCAGGTAGGCCAGCCCCACCTCGACCGGGCTGTAGCCCTGGATGCCCTGCATATACAGGGCGCCGAGGAAGAACATGCCGAACAGCCCCGCGACCATCAGCATCTGGACGAGGTTGGCGCCGCTCACGTTGCGCGAGCGGAACATGCGCAGCGGCACGAGCGGGTTGGCCGCGCGCGCCTGGCGCGCGACGAACGCTGCCAGCAGCGCGATCGAGATGCCGCCGAGGCCGAGCGTGCGGAGCGAGCCCCAGCCGTAGTCGCCGGCCTCGAGGATCGTGTAGACGCCGAGCATGAGGGCCACCGTCACGAGCGCCGCGCCGAGCACGTCCGCTCCGCGGTGGAGTCCGATGCCCTCGTCCTCGTCGACGAGCCGCAGGGCGAACAACCCCGTGGCCAGTCCGATCGGGATGTTCACGAAGAAGATCCAGTGCCAGTCGATGGCCTGGGTGAGGACGCCGCCGGCGAGCAGGCCGATGGAGGCGCCGGCCGAGGCGACGAAGCTGTAGACCCCGATCGCCCGCCCCTGCTCCCGCGGCTCGGTGAACATCGTGACGATGATCCCGAGGATCACGCCGGAGGTGAGCGCGCCGCCGACGCCCTGGATGAAGCGCGCGCCTACGAGCACCTCCTGGCTCTGGGCGAGACCGCAGACCAGCGAGGCGGTGGTGAACACCGCGAGGCCGACAAGGAAGACGATGCGCCGCCCGATGAGGTCGCCGACGCGCCCGGCGAGCAGCAGCAGGCCGCCGAAGGCGATTAGATAGGCGTTCACGACCCAGGCCAGGCTCGACTGCGAGAAGCCGAGGTCGTCCTGGATCGACGGCAGGGCGACGTTCACGATCGTCGAGTCGAGGATGATCATGAGCATCCCGACGCAGAGGACGACGAGGGCCATCCAGCGCCGGCGGTCGGCGGTCTCTGTCACGGCAATTTCCTTACGATTCGTAAGCAACAGTGCCGTGACGGTACCAGACGCTCCCGGCGGCGCCGTCGGACCTTGGTCCTACGCCTGCTTCCGTCGGACCGGCATGCGAACATCTGTTCGTGCGGGCCGAGGCCACGATCCTTCACGCTGACCTCGATGCCTTCTACGCCTCCGTCGAGCAGCGGGACGATCCGCGGCTCCGGGGGCGGCCCGTCATCGTCGGCATGGGCGTCGTCCTCGCCGCCAGCTACGAGGCCAAGGCCTGCGGCGTGCGCACCGCCATGGGCGGCGGGCGGGCGCGCCGGCTCTGTCCGCATGCGGTCGTGGTCAAGCCGCGCATGTCCGCCTACTCCGAGGCCAGCAAGGCAGTCTTCGAGATCTTCGAGCAGACCACCCCCGCCGTCGAGGGCCTCTCCATCGACGAGGCGTTCCTCGACGTCCGCGGGATGCGCCGCATCGCCGGCGCCCCGCTGGAGATGGCCGAGCGGCTTCGCCACGAGGTGCTCGAGAAGGTCGGCCTGCCCGTCACCGTCGGCGTGGCCCGGACCAAGTTCCTGGCCAAGGTGGCCAGCGGGGTCGCCAAGCCCGACGGCCTCCTCGTCGTCCCGCCCGACGGCGAGCTCGCTTTCCTCCACCCCCTCCCCATCGAGCGCCTCTGGGGCGTCGGCCCGGTGACCTCCCGGAAGCTGCGAGCGCTCGGCCTCGAGACCGTCGGTCAAGTCGCCGAGCTCAAGGAGACGGCCCTGATGGAGCTGCTCGGGAAGGGGTCGGGAAGGCACCTGCACGCGCTCGCCCACAACCGCGACCCGCGGAGGGTGCGCCGCAGCCGGCGCCGCTCGATGGGCTCGCAGCACGCGCTCGGGCGGCGCTCGCCCAAGTCGCCGGAGGCGCTCGACGCCGTGCTGGTCGGCCTCGTCGACCGGATCGGCCGCCGGCTGCGGGCGGCACGGAGGGTGTGCCGCACCGTCGTGCTGCGGCTGCGCTTCGACGACTTCACGCGCGCGACCCGTTCACACACGCTGACCGAGGCGACGGCCCAGACCCAGACGATCCTCTCGACCGCCCGGGAGCTCCTGGGGGCGGCGATGCCCATGATCGAACGTCAGGGCGTGACGCTGGTGGGCATAGCGCTGACCAACCTGGAGGACGACGGCGCGGTGCAACTCGCCCTGCCGCTGGAGCGAAGATCCCAGGCTGCGCTCGATGCGACGATCGACACGGTCCGCGACCGCTTCGGGACCGACGCGATCACTCGTGGAGTGCTGCTGGGTCGCGACCGCGGCGAGCCCGTGCCGCTGCTGCCGGACTGACGCGCCTAGTCGCCGTACGCTTCGATCTGGCGGACGCCCGCTGACGCTTCACGGATCGCCGAAATGTTCGCCCGGGCGCGGCCGGCGGGCTAGCGTGGCGGCGGGGGAAATGGAGCCATCTCTGGTCCCGCAGATGACCGCCGTGCGCCTCGACCATTTCGCGCGGGCGTGGCGTGACTGCGACCTCGACACCCTGCGCGGCTACCTGGCGGCGGATGCCGTCTACGAGTTCACCTTCCGGAAGGGTCTGAAGTACTCGGACGGCACGCCGCTGAAGGCGTCCGACTTCGAGCACTCGATCCGGCGCGTCCTCAACCTGGAGTCGGGCGGCTCCGCCTTCTACCTCGTGATCGAGGGCGCACAGGAGTTCATCGACGCCGGCAAGTGCAACGGCGACATCGCCGGCATCGAGGCAGACGACGAGAGCGGCCGGGTCACGATCCGGCTGACCGAGCCGGACGGGACGTTCCAGCACGTGCTCGCCATGTGGTTCTCGGCGCCGGTGCCAGGCGACACCCCGTGCCGGAACCTCACGAAGGAGCCGCCGCCCGGGATCGGGCCGTACGTGGTCACGGAGTCGGTGCCGAACCGGCAGTTCGTGATGAAGAAGAACCCCAACTTCCCGAACCTCGGGCCCGACATCCCACCGGGCAAGGTGGACACGATCACGACCAAGATCGTGAAGTCCGCGGCGCGGCAGACGCAGGATGTGATCTCGGGTGCGCTCGACTACATGCAGGACCCGCCCCCGGCCGACCTCAAGCCCGAGGTGCGGGCCGAGTACTCGGACCGCTACGAGGAGATCACCACCTCGTCGACCTACTACTTCTTCATGAACACCCGGGTGCCGCCGTTCGACGACCCGAAGGTGCGGGAGGCGGTCAACTACGGGGTGGACAAGCCGGCCCTCGCGCGGCTGTACGCGGGCGAGCTGGAGCTGGGCTGCTCGTTCATCCCGCCGGGCGTACCCGGCTACGACGAGAGCCTCGAGGGCGACGGCTGCCCGTGGGGCGACCCGACCAAGCCGCCGGACCTCGAGCGGGCGCGGCAGCTGATCCGCGAGGCCGGGGCCGAGGGCGCCGAGGTGAAGGTCTACGGCAACACCGACGACCCGACGGCGAAGGTCACGGAGGCCTACGCCGACATGCTCAACCGGATGGGGTTCAATGCCGAGCCGCGGATCATCGACGGCGGCGTCTACTTCGCCACGATCGGCAGCGCCGAGGAAAGGGCCCAGACCGGCTTCGCCAACTGGTTCCAGGACTTCCCGCACCCGAAGAACTTCATGTTCCTCGTGGACGGGAAGTCGATCCAGCCGACGAACAGCCAGAACTTCGGCAACGTCGACGACCCGGAGATCACACGCGGCATCGCCGAGCTGAACCAGGAGCCCGAGCTCACGGCCGACGTCGAGGAGGGATGGAAGGAGCTCAACCGCAAGCTCGTCGAGCGCGGCTGGATCGTGCCGTACGGCTACCGCAAGCTGGCGACGTTCCTGTCGGAGCGGATGGACTTCGAGAACTGCTCGCTGTTCCACCCGGTCTACTTCAACGACTACTCGAGCTTCTGCCTCAAGTAGGGGGCAGCTCCCCGCGCCGCCGTTCGAGGAAGCGCCGCTCGGCGTCCGAGTGGACCAGCTCGAGCGCGCGGTCGTAGGCGGCGCTGGCCTCGTCCGTGCGGTCGAGCCGGCGCAGCAGCTCCGCGCGCGTCGCGTGGAGGTAGTGGTAGGTGTCGAGGTCGAGCCGCTCCACCAGCGCGAGCGCCGCCTCGATGTCGCCCGCCTCGGCCACCGCCACGGCCCGGTTCAGCTCCACCACGGGCGAGCCGGTCAGGCGGGCCAGCTCGCCGTAGAGGGCCGCGATCTGAGGCCAGTCCTGGGACTCCTCCACGTGCAGCACGGCGATCGCCGCCTGCACCACGTAGGGGCCGTGGCCGCGGAGGGCGAGCGCGCGGTCGAGGGCGACACTGCCCGCGGCGATCTGGTCGAGGTCCCAGAGTGAGCGGTCCTGGTCGCCGAGGCGGACCACGGCGCCTTCCTCGAAGCGGGCGTCGCGGCGGGCGTCGTTCACCAGCATGAGCGCCAGCAGCCCGTGCACCTCGGGCTCGTCGGGCATCAGCTCGGCGAGCGCGTCACCGAGCCGGAGCGCCTCCGCGGCGAGGTCGACGCGGCCGCCGTAGCCCTCGTTGAAGATCAGGTAGACCACCGGCAGCACCGCCGCCAGCCGCTCCGGCAGCCGGTGGTCGGGCGGAACGCCGAAGCGGATGCCCGCATCCCGGATCTTGCGCTTCGCCCGTGAGAGCCGCCGCTTCATCGTCTCCTCGGGCACGAGGAAGGCGCGCGCGATCTCCGCGGTCCGCAGACCGCCGAGCGCGCGCAGGGTCAGGGCGACCTGCGCCTCGAGCGCGAGCGCCGGATGGCAGCAGGTGAAGATCAGCTCCAGCCGCTCGTCGGGAAAGGTCGTCTCCTCCATCTCGTCCTCCG
>JBKGUS010000362.1:0-4520 GCA_046462295.1 Thermoleophilaceae bacterium
GTGGTTGGTTGCGACGACCACGGCGTCGGCGCCCTCCACAGCCGTCGGGAACGGGTCGGACGGCACATGCGGATCGTGGCGCGCCACGTGCGCAAGCTCCCGCTCGAGCAGGCGCACGAGCTTGAAGGAGAGCGAGTCGCGGACGTCGTCGGAGTCGCGCTTGAAGGTCAGTCCCAGCACCGCCACCTTGCGATCCCGCAGCGACCCGCCGAGCCGCGCCCTCAGGCCATTGACCAGGAACAGCGGCACCGTCTCATGGACACGCGAGACCGCCAGCAGCATCCCCGGCGCGCTCGATCGCTCCTCGGAGAACGTGAAGTCCTTCCGCAGGCAGGCGCCCGCGGTCAGCCCGGGCGCCGCCATCCCGCCGCGGGGGTAATCGTGGTTGATCAGGTCGATCACCTCGAACACGTTCGCGCCGTACTGCTCGGCCTCCATCATCAGCAGGTTCGGCAGCGCGAACTGGGCGTAGCGCAGGATGTTGGTCCAGATCTTGGCGAGCTCGGCCTGGGTCGGAGTGGTCTGCACTATCTCGGTGCCGAACACCTCGAACAGCTCGGCCGCCCGCGCACCCGAGCCCTCTCCGACACCCCCGACGATGCACGGCAGCGTGGCGATCTCCTCGAGGAAGTGGTTCGCGGCGATCCGCTCCGGCACGTGCGACACGAACAGGTCCTCTCCCACCCGGAACCCGCGCCGTTGCTCGATGTAGCCGGCCACCCAGTCGGTGGTGCCCGGCGCAACCGTCGAGCGCAGGATCAGCGAGTGGCCCTCGCGGAGCACCGGAAGGAGGTCGTCCACAGCGCGCCGGATCTGGGACATGTCGATCTCGATGTGCACCTGCGATGGGGTGCCGAGCGTGAGGACGATGTGCTCCGCGCGGGCGGCGTCCTGCACGGCGCGCGTACGCTCGAAGCGGCCGGCGGCCAGCACCCGCTGGAGCAGCTCCTGGGTGCCGGTCTCGCGGAACGGCATGCGTCCGGCGGACACCTGGTCGAGCACGGCGGGCTCGCGCTCCACCCCGATCACCTCGAGCCCGCGGTCGGCGAACGACAGGGCGAGCGGCAGCCCCACCCGACCGAGGCCCACCACAGCGACGCTGGTCATGCGCCGGAGTCTACGAGCGACCGCGCTCGGCGAGGTACTGCCGGGCGAACGCCGCCACGAAGCGGGGGTTCGTGTACAGGTAGCGCGGCAGCAGCCGCCTGGGCTCCTGGCCGATCCGGTAGATCCACTCGAGCCCGCGCTCCTGCATCCAGCTCGGGGCCATCGAGATGCGGCCGGCGTGGAAGTCGAAGGCCGCGCCGACGCCGCACATCAGCGGCACCTCGAGGCGGTCGCGCATGCGGGCCATCCACTTCTCCTGCTTCGGCACGCCGATCCCGACCCAGAGCACATCCGGCCGCGCCTCGTTGATCTGCGTGACGAGGGCGCTCTCCTCCTCCTCGGTGAGGGGACGGAACGGCGGCGAGTACCCGCCCACGATCTGGATGCCCGGGTGGCGCTGGCGCAGGGATAGGGCGAGCTGGACGAGCGTGCCCTGGTCGCGGCCTCCGTAGAGCCAGACGCGGTGTCCGCGCTCCGCGCAGCGGTCGTTGTAGCGGAGCATCAGCTCGGGGCCGTAGACGCGGTCCCGCAGCTCCTCGCCCAGCAGGTTGGCGGCCCACACCAGGGGCATGCCGTCAGGCACCACGAGCGTCGAGCCGCGCAGCGCCTCGAGCATCTCCGGGTTGCGGCGCGCCTCGATCAGCGCGTGCACCGGGGCGGCGCAGACGTAGCCGGGCTCGCGGCTCGCGACCAGCCCGTCCATCACCTCGATGGCGGCGTCGTAGTCGACCATGGCCACCGGTACGCC
Organism: Thermoleophilaceae bacterium; assembly: GCA_046462295.1. Classification (GTDB taxonomy): domain Bacteria; phylum Actinomycetota; class Thermoleophilia; order Solirubrobacterales; family Thermoleophilaceae; genus JACVRW01. Next base: position 1,856 of record JBKGUS010000362.1, read on the forward strand.
CAGAAGGTCCCGCGCCGGTATGCCGCCGGCGGCGGCGGGTGCCACGCTGGGTCGAGGCTGAGGGATGGGCTGCATCTGCGGGTGGGTGGGGGCCTTCGGCACCCGGCTGCGCCGGGTGCTCGGTCCTGGAGCGTAGCCGTCGCGGCGGCCCCGTAAGGTCTAAACCCGTGCGTCCGGCCGGGGTTGCGCCATCCGACGCGGGTGTGCCGGGCCCCGGCGAGGCCCGTCTGCTCGCCTCCGGCGCCCTCGTGCAAGGAATCGCCCAGGCCGGCGGGCTCCTCGTCCTGCTCGTGATCGTCACGGTGCTCGCCCGCAGGCTGTCGGTGGCCGAGCTCGGTGCCTACGGACTTGTCGCCTCGCTGGCCGGCTACCTGCTCGTCCTGCGGAACAGCGTGGCGAACTCCGCGGTGCGGGCGATGGCGGCCGCGGCGGGCTCGCAGGAGCGCGCGCGGATGTTCTCGGCCGCGGCGGCGCTCTATGCAGCGGTGGGAGTGGCCACCGGCCTCCTGATAGCGGGCGCCGCACTGGCGATCGCCGCATTCATCCTCGACGGCGACCTGGCATCCGACGCCCGGGCGGGCGGCCTCGGCCTGGGCGCGTTCCTCGCCGCGGGGATCCCCGCGAGCGTGTACCTCGACGCCCTGCGCGCCGAGCGCCGCTTCGTGCTCGCGGCGGGCATGGAGATCGTCGCGGTGACGGTGCAGCTCGCCGCGATGCTCACGCTGATCTTCGCCGGCGCGGACCTCAGCGTGCTGATCGCGGTCAGCGGCGCGCTGCCGCTCTTCAGCGGCCTGCTCTGCTTCGCGGCGGTGCGGCGGGCGCGCCTGCCGTTCCGCCTCGAGGCCGCCGGCGTCACCCGCTCCCGCGTGATGGCGATCGTCCCCACCGCCGGCTGGGTGCTCGTGGTCGAGCTCTGCAACCTGGCGATGTACGCGTCGAGCCGGGTGATCCTCGGCGCCTACCGGAACCCGGCGAGCGTGGGCCAGTTCGAGGGGCCGGTGCGCGCGCACAACCTGCTCTACGCGCTCGGCGGCGCGCTGGCCGTGCCGGTCGTGCCGACCGCCTCGCGCTACGTGTCCGCCGGCGACCGCCGCCGACTGCGCGAGCTGGTGGTGCGAGGGACGCGCTACACGCTGGCGCTGTTCGTGCCCCTCTGCGTGACGCTGATGGCGATGGCCGAGCCGATCCTCGAGGTTTGGCTCGGCGACCGCTACGGCGACGGAGCAGCCGCGCTGACGATCCTCGTCTCGTACTGGCTGCTGTACGGCGGCCTCGTCGTGACTCCGGGTTTCCTGGTAGGTGCGGGGCGGGCACGGGAGGTGGCCCGGATCGTGATGGCCGTGGCGGTGGCGAACCTCGGCGTGGCGCTGATCCTCACGCCCGAGCTGGGCCTGGAGGGCCCGGCGTTCGCCACTGCGATCCCCTTCCTAGTGGCCTTCCCGTCCATGCTGCGTGTCGGCCTGTCGGCCTCGGGAGCCGGCCTGGGCGAACTGGCTCGGCGCGCCTGGCTGCCGGCGTACGGGCTTGCGGCCGCCCTCGCGGGGGCGCTGGTGGCGCTCAGGCTGGCGGCCGACCCGGAGACGCTCCCGGCGGTGCTCGGCGCCGCCGCCGGCGGGGTGCTCGCGTACTGGCTGGCCTTCTACATATTCGTGCTGGGGCCGGAAGAGCGGGCACTCGTGAGAGGGGTTCTCGGGCGCTGAGCATCTGATGTGCTGCCTGCTAGCATCACACATCATGCCGCGCACGACCCTTGACCTGGATGGATCCGTGCTTTCCGAGTTGCGCCGCCGCGGGCAGAGGGAAGGCAAGAGCATGGGGCAGGTCGCTTCTGAGCTCCTCGCACGGGGCTTGGCCGAGGGGGCGGATCAACCCCCCCACGCGCTTCAGTGGAGAAGCGACGACCTTGGGGAGCCGCTCGTGGATCTTGAGGACAAGGACGCCGTCCGGGAAGCGCTGGATGCAGACGATTGAGTGCGACGCTCGACACGAACATCCTCGTGTACGCCTCGAACGAGCGTGACCCAGCGCACCGGGCCGCGCGGAGCCTACTCGAGCGTCTGACGGCCGGCCCCGACCTGCTGTATCTGTTCTGGCCGACGCTCCTGGGCTACGTCCGCCTCGTCACCAATCCCCGGATACTCGCCCGTCCGCTCGGTCCGGTCGCTGCCGTCGAGAACGTCTCCAGGCTCGTCCGCCTTCCCCATGTCCGGACGCCCGGCGAGGCGGACGGGTTCTGGGACCTGTACCGAGCGACCGCCGGTGACCGGCTGCGGGGCAACGACATTCCGGACGGTCACCTCGCCACGCTGATGCGCCAGCACGGGGTGCGCCTGATCTACACCCGCGATCGAGGCTTCCGGCGCTTCGAGGGAATCCAGATGCTGGATCCGTTCGCCGCCTAGCTAGGCGACCCGAACCCCGACCCGCCCGGTGTAGTCGATCCGGTTGAGGAGCGGCGGATCGGCCAGCTCACCGAAGTACTGGTCGACGGCGGCCCGGGCGCCGGCCCAGTACCCGTAGTCGTCGACGATCAGCACACCGCCGGGCGACAGCCGGGGGTAGAGGTGCTTCAGCTCGTGGAGGGTCGACTCGTACCAGTCGGTGTCGAGCCGAAGCACGGCGATCCTTTCCGGCACGGTCGCGGGAATGGTCTCCTCGACCCGCC
>JBKGUS010000363.1:0-2696 GCA_046462295.1 Thermoleophilaceae bacterium
GTCTCGACGAGGACACCCTGACGGTCAACGGCGCCAACATCCTCGCCTTCGAGGCGGGTATCGACTGGGACGTGACGCGGGTCAAGGGCGGCACCGCCGGGGTGCTCGCCGGCGGCTTGTTCAACATCCACCTGCGCGGAAGCGGGTTGGTCGCGCTCCTTTCCGACGGTGAGCCGGTCAGGCTCGACGTCTCAGAGGCACCCACCTTCGGCGACCCGCAGGCCGCGATCGCGTGGTCGGGCGGTGTCCAGACGAACCTCAAGACGGACGTGCAGGCCAAGTCGCTGATTGGGCTGGGCTCGGGAGAGAGCTTCCAGCTTGGCTTCTCGGGCAAGGGTTGGGTGCTCATCCAACCCTCCGAGGGCAGGCCCTCGGTGCGCGCCTAGACACCGCTTCGCCCGCCAGCAGCCGCAACCGTGGCGCGGCCCATCGGATCGAGATTCCGCCTCGGATTTCGGCGACGTCATCGACAGCGTCCCGCTGTGTGTTCTTGCTGATTGACCTCCGCCGCCCGAGAGGTGGCCGTCCGTTAGCGGTCGTTCAGCCGCCCGAGGGTCCTGTCGAGGGTCTTGACCAGCTTCTTGGTCGCACCGGTGATGGCGCTGTGCAGAGTGTCAGCCTGGTGGCTGACCGCGAGCGGCTGCAGGCCCGCGAGACGGGCCTCGAGGAGGCAACGCTTGCCATCGATGCCGTGCTTGAGGCCATCCACGTCGCTGAGGTGGACCTCCACCCGGGTGATCCGGTCGCCGAATCGGGCCAACCCACGATCCACGATGGCCTCGGTTTCTCGGGTGAGCTCATCGTGACCTTCGACGGTGTTATCGGTATTGATCTGAATCTTCATAGGTTGATCGCCGCAATTCGCAGATCTGCTCCCGGCTCAGTACCGGTAGATCGCCGCTACTCCCGTCTCTGTCGGCATCCCCTCGGCTGGGACGACGACGAGCTGGCCGCCCGCCCTCAGGACGATCTCTCCCAGATCGTCGAGCATGTCGTCCACGCCGGCCTTCGCAAGCTCGTCGGCCTCGACGGCACCGCTCGTGACGTCGATCCGGCCGGGGAGCTGGCGGTCGGCGTCTATCAGCACTGTTGCGATCTGCCCGGCCACCGCCGCCTTGGCGACCTGAGCCGGATCGTCCGCGCCGAGGCCCTTGGACATCGCGGCACCGAACCGTTCGACTAGCTCGGCCAGCCGGGCGCGATACTTTGGCTCGACGACCCGCCAGGCCCGCTCGCGAAGTGCATCCAGCTCCAGCGCGTCGGGATGAACCTCCAGCCCCGCTTCCATGAGAAACGGGTTGCGGCTGACCCGGCGAAAGAGGGCGTGGTGCTCGGGGAGCCCCGCCAGCAACAGGGGAAGTCGCGCCGGCCGCGAGTGGTGTTCGAGCACAGCACGGTCAACGGCGCGGAAGAAGCGCTCCGCGTCGATGCCCACCTCATCCTTCTTCGCACCATGGCCGTGGTGCATTGCCAATCCTCTGGCGCCCATCCCGTACGACGCGACGGTCTGATGTGGCTCGGTCAGCTCCTCACCGAGCGCCGCGGTGATCGTGCGCGGAACACCCGAGGCCAGATCGACCTCGGCAAGACCATCGCGGCTGCCCTCAAAGAGCCTGATGCTCTGCAGGTCCAGACCCAGGACCTGATACCGGTCGGCCGACTGAACGATGCGCATCAACGGCTTGGTATGGAAGCTGTCGGCCACGATTGCCAGCTCGTCGACCGGCCGCTCCAACCTGTATACCCGGAAGAACCCCGCCGCGCCGAGCACAGCCAGCCCGTCGTGAGTCGTGTTCCAGAAGTCGCGATCGTCGGCCAGAGCCAGGAACGGCTTCAGTAGCGACTGCACGTCCTCAGCCGGGTAGGTCTCCTGCAGCGAACGTTCCATCGTCCTGACGAGATTGCGAAACCGGATCGGGTCCTGCAGGTTCTCCGGATGACGCCGAGACGTCGGCTGATACAACGAGAGGCAGGGCGGCTCTCGTGCCTCCACAAGCGTGTCTGGGTAATCGGTCGCTACTGAGTCCATTGCCTCCAACACACTACGCCTCGGACGACCGGCGGCGACTGTCTCAGCCGCTGGCCGGACGTCCGCGTCGCGAGGATCGACCGAGCGCTGTCGGCGCGGACCGGGCGCGGAGGCTGAGGCACGCGGGCGCCCGTTCGAACCGGCGGGGGAGCGGCCGCGCTTCTACACCGACTCGCTCTGGGGCTTTCTGCTGGAGGAGCTGCCGGGTGGCGGCACCCGGCTCGTTGTCAGCGGCTACTGGTGCCTCCGGCCGCGGTGGCTTCAGCCGATCGCTACCTTCATCTTCTTGGAGCCCTCGCACTGGGTCATGCAGACCCGCCAGTTCACGAACCTCAAGCGACACGCCGAGCGCGACTCAGCCCGCGCCGACTAGCCACCCACCCCGGCCAGATTCGGCCGCGGACAGCGCCCGCTGACGGACCCAGCCGCATTTCTGCCTCGCCTGCCAGAGCAAAGAAACGCCCTCGGCGCCAAGCAGCCGGAGGATGAGCTATCCCTCCTTGGCTTCCTGCGGGCCGTCGCCCGGTCGGTGCTCGACGGCGTGCATCGCACGCTTGCCGCACGACACGGTCGCTCTGCCAGGACCACGTAGGCCAGCACGGCCCACGCCTTGTGGCCACGCGGCGGAGCGACAACCACGCCGTCGCGCTCGATCTCCGGCGGCCCC
>JBKGUS010000364.1:0-7660 GCA_046462295.1 Thermoleophilaceae bacterium
TCGACTCGGCGTCACCCGGGAGGAACGACGTGGACTCGTTCTCCTCGGCGTCCGTGAACTTGCCGGGCAGGTTCGCGGGGCCGGCGGCGATGAGGATGCCGACCAGCCAGATCGCGAACACGACCCACTTGGCGCGGGGCCCGGCGGGGCGAGTGAAGATCGAGCGGCGCTCAGGCATGCGGGTGCCCTTTCTATGGTGTGGCCCCCGCAGGCCCCCTCAGAGTATCGACAAGTACCGGTCCAGCTCCCACTGGGTGACCTGGACGCGGTAGTCCTCCCACTCCTGCCGCTTGATCTCCACGTAGCGGTTGAAGATGTGCTCGCCGAAGGTGCGCAGCACGAGCTCCGACTCGGCCGTCAGCTCGATCGCCTCGCCGAGCGTCTCCGGCAGCTGCTCGATGCCCAGCCGCTTCCGCTCCTCCGGGCTGATGTGGTACAGGTTCTTCTCCATCGGCTCGGGCAGCTCGTATCCCTTCTCGATGCCCTCCAGGCCGGCGGCCAGCAGGATCGCGAAGGTGAGGTAGGGGTTGCAGGCGGGGTCGGGGCAGCGCAGCTCCATCCGTGTGGCCTGCTCCTTGCCCGGGTGGTAGAGCGGCACCCGCACGAGTGCCGAGCGGTTGCGCCGCGACCAGGCGCAATAGACCGGCGCCTCGTAGCCCGGCACGAGCCGCTTGTAGGAGTTGACCCACTGGGCGAACACGGACGTGACCTCGCGCGCATGCTTGAGCTGTCCCGCGATGAACGCCTTGCCGGTCTCGGACAGGAAGTACTGGTCGTTCGCGTCGTAGAAGGCGTTGCTCGAGCCCCGGAAGAGCGACTGGTGCGTGTGCATGCCCGAGCCGTTCTCGCCGAACAGCGGCTTCGGCATGAAGGTTGCGTGCCAGCCGTACTTCATGGCGTACTCCTTGACCGTGATGCGGTAGGTCATGCAGTCGTCCGCCATCTTCAGGGCGTCGGCGTAGCGCATGTCGATCTCGTGCTGGCTCGGACCGACCTCGTGGTGCGTGTACTCCACGTGGATCCCGAGCTGCTCGAGCGCCAGGACGGTCTCGCGGCGCACGTCCGAGCCCGCGTCGAGCGTGGTCAGGTCGAAGTAGCCGCCCTCGTCGAGGATCTCCGGCGCGGCGCCGTTCTCCGTCTTGGCGTTGCGGAAGTAGAAGTACTCGAGCTCGGGGCCGACGTAGTAGTTCGAGAAGCCCATCTGCTCGGCCCGCTCGAGCGTGCGCCGCAGCACGTGGCGGGGGTCGCCCTCGTAGGGCTCGCGGCTCGGCGTGACGACGTCGCAGAACATGCGCGCCACGCCCTTGTCCTCCGGACGCCACGGCAGGACGTTGAAGGTGGAGGGGTCGGGCATCGCGATCATGTCCGACTCCTCGATCGCGTTGAAGCCGGTGATCGAGGAGCCGTCGAAGCCCATTCCGCCCTCGAAGGCGTCGTCGAGCTCCTGCGCGTTGATCGAGAAGCTCTTCAGCTGACCGAGGATGTCTGTGAACCAGAGGCGTACGAAGCGAATGCCTCTGTCGTCCACGAACGACTTGATGTCATCTGCGGTCTTCGGCGGCTGGTCGGCCATGTGGCGGGCTCCTTGAGGCGAGTGACGCGGCTTGCGGAGCCGGGAAGAGTAATCGGTCCGTGCTGTACACGAATCCGCGCGCGCTCGGCCGAGCCGAGCGCTTGCGGCTGGGCACTAGCCGAGTGCTTCGGCCAGGCCAGCTACAACCAAGAGCGCGCCCAGACCTTCAGCGACCGCACCGCGGGCTCGAGCGCACGGCCCTTCTCGGTGAGGCCGTACTCGATCCGCATCGGCACGCCCTCGCTCGTGCGGCGCTCGACGATGCCCTCCGCCTCGAGTTCCTTCAGCCGCTCGGAGAGGAGGCGGTCGGAGAGGTCCGGCACCAGGACCTTCACCTCCGAGAAGCGCAGCGGTCCGTCCAGCAGGACGAAGAGGATGGCGCCCGTCCAGCGCTTCCCGATCAACTCGATCGCCGCGTGGTACGCCGAGCAACAGCTCTCACGCCGCGCGGCGACCGTTTTGTCTTCCGCGGTGGCCTGCTCGGCCATGCCGTAATCGTACCCGGAGACGATGCGGACACCGTGCGGCATCACGCGGCCTGCTGCAGCCGGGCCTCTTCGCTCGACCCGTCGCGCGGCACGTCCCCCGCACGGGTGACGAGATTCGCGAACGTGGCCAGCGCCACGTGGGCGATCGCCTCGAGGATCTGCTCGTCCGCCCAGCCCGCCTCGAGCGCCTCCTCGTGCTTGTGCCGGGGCGGGGCGCCGTCCGACTCGAGCAGCGCCTTCACGAAGCGGAGCAGCGTGGCCTCGCGCTCGTCGTGCGAGTCGAACTCGCGCGCGAGGGCGATCTCGTCCAGGCCGAGACCACAGTCGCGGGCCGTGCGCTGGAGCGTGGAGAGCCCGTACTCGCTGCCCTGGTGCTCGGCGACGGCGAGGGCGATGCGCTGCTGGGTCGTATAGGGCAGCGCACCGTTGCGGAGCTCGGAGCGGAAGCGGGCGTACGCGCGGAGCACCGCCGGCGAGCCGGCGAGCACGCCGATGAAGTTGGGGAGCTGGCCTCCACCCGCCAGCGCGCCCTTCAGGATCGGGACGCTCCGCTCGGGCGCGGTGAGCTCATCGTGGACCTTGAACCTGCTCTCCTTCGTCTTCATCGCTTCTCTTTCCGCTTCTGCTTACGGGCAGTAAGTATAGGCGCGGAAAGGCGCACTGAACACGCCAATTGAGACCGGTTGGTCTAGGTGCGCTTCTAGGTGTGCGCGGTCCCGGCGGCGACGGCCACAAGGAAGAGGCCCAGCAGGAACGCCCAGAGCGCGATCCGGTCCGGCTGGGCCATCTGGGCCTCGACGACCGAGCGGCGCCGGCGCGCCGGGGTGGGCTGGCCGGCGATCTGGATGGTGCGCCGCTCCGCGACCGCCGTGGAAGCGGGCGCCGGCGATGTGTGCGCCTCCGTGCCGGCCCCGCCGGCGGGCGGCGTCCGGCGCTCGAAGCGCTTCGGAGACAAATCGTGCGCACTCGGCCGAGCCGAGTGCTTCGCTGAAACCGGGATCGTGGAGTCCTCGGTCGGCCGCAGCGGCACCGGCTCCGCGAGCGGACCGTCCCCGTCCGCCGTGCGCTCGAAGCGGCCGCTCTCGCGCCGCTCGGCGTCCTCGATCTTGCGCTCCCACTGGAGCAGGACCGCCTCCCGACTCATTCCGTTGTCATCCTCCCGCAGAGCGCGGGCACCGGCTGTCGACATCGGCTCTCTCTCTTCTCGCCTGCGGGGTTAGCTGACGGGCTCGCGCTGAAAGAGTTGCGCTTCGCGAGGGATCGCGATTCGCCCCAGGCCCTGCGGCCATCTGGGTCCCCCACGCCCCGCTGCCGGGCGGAGCTTCGGCTTGGATGGACGCGGCCATGCTAGCAGCAGATCGCATGGCCCGGACGGAAGGAAAAACCGGAAAGTGCAGCATGCTTTTGCGGGCCCGGCTTTACTGCCCTGCGACCCGCGCCACATAGGCCGCCACGTCCTCGGCGTCCTGCCCACGGAGGAGACCAGCGGGCATCCGGCCCTGGCCCGTGCCGCCGTTTTCGATGGCGTTCAGGACGCGCTCGCGGTCGACCGCGCCGAGCTCGTCGAGATCGGGGCCGGTGACCCCGGTCGCCTGCACCGCGTCCAGATTGTGGCAGCTCTTGCACGTCGCGATGAAGAGCTCCTTGCCGTTCTCGAGCTGCTCGTTCGCCTGCTCGGTGCGAAGGCTGCCGACCCCGCCCTCGGCCTCCCCACGGGCGGCGATCACCGCCGCCGGAACGGCGATGCCGAGCGCCACATAGATCACGAGGATGGCGATCGGGAAGGCCCGCCGGCCGCCGGTCAGATAGACCTCGCGGGCGGCGCCGCCACCGCCCGCGAAGGCGACGAACAGCACGATGATTCCCAGCACCAGGAACGGCCCGAGGATGAACAGGACTTCCATCGAGGGCGGCACTCTACCTGCCGCGGGGGCAGTCGACCGGCGGCGCCGAACGTCGACTTCGTCCGCCTCGGGCAGGCGAACCCGACGGTCGCTCTCGCTAGGCCGAGTCGGCGGCTGCCCGGCGCGCGCGCTTCCAGCTGCCGTAGGCGGCGAACACGTCGCTCAGTGCAGGTAGCGCCTCGTCGTCGGAGGCGCGCTGCTGATAGTCGACCATCAGCAGGCGCTCGGGGCGCTGGCCGGCGTCCTCCGCGACCTGCCGGATGGCCTTGCGCACGTCGTCCTTGGAGGCGCCGGCGTCGCCCCCGGCGCGCTTGGCCTCATGGGCGAACACACCGGCGGCGCTGCCGCGGGCGCCCGGCTCGGCAGACGGCGTGGGCCGTGCGCGGCCGGTGCCGACGAGCAGCCGGCAGTGCGGGCACCGCAAGGGCTCCTGCGGCCAGTCCTCGCCGACCTTGCGCTCGATCAGCAGGTGGCAGTGCGGGCAGAAGGCGTCTTCCGCCGGCTTGGCCTCTGCTTTCGACTTCCTCCTGCGCGAGGTGGACGAGCTCTTCTTCTTGCGCGTAGCAGACGACACTGGCACCCCCTGGTGCGCAATTAGTCGCCACTTATGGCCCGGTCCAAACCGAAATTCGGTGAGCGGTCGTCTGCGGTCGCCCGTCGGCGGGCGATCAACAAGAGACTGTCCGCCCCGGCCCATGCCGCGAAGCAAAGGCCTCCGAGGGTGCCCGTCACCGTCATGAGCAGGCCCGCGGCCGCCGCCGCCGCGACCCCGTCGCTCCCGAGGATGAGCACCGCCGCAGCGGCGCCCACGCTCGGGCCGACCGGAAGCTGCGAGAGGGTCACCAAGGCGATCAGCACGGCGATCGCGTCGAAGAACGAGGCGTCCACGCCGACGGCGTGCAGCAGCATCCAGTTGCGGAAGATCTGCGCGAACACCGCGATCAGCACAAATCCGACCACGCGGCTCCCGCCGCGCAGACTGCGCAGCACGGCCAGCCCCAGCCACAGCTTGCGACCCTCCCTGAGCGCGAGCTGCCGCAGCCCCGCGCTCGCCACCCCGACCACCGCGAAGCCGACGATCGGCGACCACCACGGGAGCCCGAGCGGCGCGACCAGAGTGAACGACGCGAGCGCGGCGAGCATCGCCTCCACCGCGAGGATCGGGAACTCGGCGGCGACCAGCGTCGGCACCGGGGGGGAGTCGCCAGGGGAGGAGCGACGGAGCGCTGCGATCCGCATGGCCACACCCAGGTGTCCGTTCACCACGCCGCCCAGCACCTGCATGCTGGACGCGCGGTAGAGCACACGGCGCGCGACTGTTCCGCCGGCCGCCTCGATCGTCAGGTGCCAGGCCTCGCTCCGGGACACCAGCGCGACGATCTGGAGCAGCGCGGTCACGCCCAGCACCCAGAGCGGCGCGCTCGAGAGAGCCTCGCGGAACTCGTCGCGGCGGCCGGCGAGCAGCACCGCGAGGATTGCCGCGGTGCCCAGCGAGCCCACAACGGTGAGAAGCGTCCGCCGGCGGCGCACGAAGGCGCGGAGGCGTTGGATCATGCCGTCGGCGAACATCGCCGGAGCGTGAGCCCCGAAGGGGAAGCCGGCTAGGGTGTGCGGCGGCGCAAAAACTCCGCGTGCCGCCGGGCGGCCGCCGCGTGGCGCGCGTTCTCGCGACCGCGCTCGTAGGCCTCCCGCTCACGCTTTCCGGTCTTGCGCGCCTCCGCGTTCCGCGAAGCTACGCGCTCCCGGGCCTCCTTCCAGGCCTGTTCACCCCGGGTAGAGGAATTCCAGTTGGAGCCATCGTCCTGCTGGGTCATGCGCACCATCCCTTCCGAGCTCCCAGGGATGTTCGACCACTGGGGGGCGCAGGGAGCGCGACACCCGACGGTGGAGACTGCTCGGATGAGGATACTCCCGGGCGGCTAGTCCCGGCCGGGACGCATCCAGACGACGTGCGCCGGATTGACCCCGAAGCGCTCGCCGTCGGACGCCTCGAACCACGCCAGCGTTCCGGCGCTGCTGCGCGCTGCGTTCTCGAGCTCCTTCGAGATCCGGTCGATGGAGCCCGTCACCTCGAGGGTCTCACCAGTGGCGAGCATGAGGGTCGTACCCCCGGAGGCCGGCGGGTCCGCCGGCCCGGGGGCGATGTCGCGCTCCTCTCCTGCCGTCAGGAGATGGGGCGTACGTTGACGGCCTTTGGGCCCTTGTCGCCCGCCTCCGCCTCGTACTCGACCCGCGCGCCCTCGGCGAGCGACTTGAAGCCGTCGCCGACGATGCCGGTGTGATGGACGAACAGGTCCTTGCCGGTCTCGTCAGGGGTGACGAAGCCGAAGCCCTTGTCGTCGTTGAACCACTTCACTGTTCCGGTGGCCATCGCTGGTACCTCCACTGTTGTTCGTGCTGCGTCGCGGAGGAGCTGTGAAGCAACGACTGCGGGCGCTAACACTCACTCGCCGGACTACCCGGCGCTGTCCTTGCGGACGGTAGCAGCAAGTCGCCTCCGTGCACGGCCCGGCCCCGGACTTTATTGAGAATCATTCTCAATAGTGGTAGCGTGGCCGCATGGATAATCAGTGGGACTGCATCGTCGTGGGCGGCGGAGCCGCCGGGCTGAGCGCGGCCCTGGTGCTGGGCCGGGCGAGGCGGCGCACACTCCTCGTCGATGCCGGCGAGCCGAGCAACCTCTCCGCCGAGGGCATCGGCGGGCTGCTCGGTCACGACGGACGTCCGCCGGCCGAGCTGTACGCCATGGGCCGTGCCGAGCTGCGCGCCTACCCGACCGTCGAGGTGCGCGACGGGACGGTCGAAAGTGGCGAGCGGGTGGATGGTGGCATCGCGCTCGAACTCGCCGGCGGGGGGCGTGAGTTGACCCGTCGCGTGATCCTCGCGACAGGGATGGACTACCGGCCGCCGGACCTTCCGGGGCTGGCCCCGCTGTGGGGCCGGTCGGTGTTCCACTGCCCGTTCTGTCACGGCTGGGAGATGCGGGACGCGGCGCTCGCGGTGCTCGGCGGCGGCCACGGCGGACTGCACCGGTCGCTGCTGCTGCGCCGGTGGAGCGAAGACGTGGTGCTGCTCAGCGACGGCCCGGCCGAGCTCGAGGCGGACGACCTCGAGCGGCTCGCGGCGGCCGGGGTCGAGGTGGACGAGCGCCCGGTGGCGCGGCTGGTCGCGCGGGACGGCGCGCTCGCCGCGGTCGAGTTCGCCGACGGTTCCACACGCGCGCGCGAAGGGCTGCTCGTGCCGGTCACGGTCGCGCAGCGCTCACATCTCGCCGCTCGGCTCGGGGCGGAGCCCGCAGAGCCCGGCCCGGTGGCCGTGGACGCGCTGGTGGTCGACCGTATGTTCCGCACGACCGCGGAGGGCGTCTCGGCGGCCGGCGACGTGAGCGCCCAGATGCAGCAGGTGGCGGGAGCGATCTCGGCCGGGTCGCTGGCGGCCGCGGGCGTCGTACAGAGCTTGATGGCCGAGGACCACGGACTGGAGGCCCCGCCGGTACCCGCGGGCCGGGCGGCGTAGACGCCGCCCGCGGCGCACCCTTTGAGCCGGACCGCCCGAACGGCTGCCGCAATAGAAAGGCCCCGCGTTCGCGGGGCCTTCCCGTAGCCGGCCTGTAAGCCGGATCCTGTCTCGAGCAACCATCTGTCTCGCCCGGTCGCGGTCCGCGACCGTGCCGGACGGGGCTCTCGCCCTGCGGC
>JBKGUS010000365.1:0-5674 GCA_046462295.1 Thermoleophilaceae bacterium
GCCGCGCGTGCCCAACCGCTAGCGCTCGGCGCGCGGGTAGCCGAGCCGGGCGTCGCCGGTCCGACGGCGGCGCATGTCGTACGTGGCACATGCGCGGTGGACGACTGCGCCTCCGCGGAGCCGCATCTGCTCGTCGCCGTCAGCGACCGCTCGGCCGCACATGAGGCAGACCGGGCGGCCGCCGCGCGGCGATCGCATTGCCTGGCGGACGTTGTCGATCAGGGGAGTCATTTGGGGTCGCATCACAGGTTCCGGGCGGGGCGGACCGAGGCTGTGACATGTCCGTGAACCCTGTGTGCCTTTCGCTAGGGTGCCGCCCGTGAACGCCTTCCACGTCTGCGGGGCGCTCTTCGCCATCTGGGCCCTCGTGGTCTCCTTCCTCGGCATCACTCGCGAGAGCTTCCCGTCGACCGATGGCGCGGCGCGCACGGTAGGACTCATCTCGGCGGTCCTCTGCCTCGCGGCGATCGGGACCGCGGTCTACACGTCGGCGACCGAGGAGCATGGCGGCGAGGAGGAGCACGCGGCCCTCCGAGGGAACTGAGCCGTGATCGAGGACGGCCACGCGGTCCACTACAGCGCCGTCCAGCGCGGCACCCCGGTCTACGGATCGGACGAGCAGGTCGTGGGCAAGGTCGTCGAGGTGCTCGACAACTATCGCGAGCACATCATGGACGGGGTCGTCTTCGAGACACCGGACGGCGTGCGTCGCTTCGTGGACGCCCCGGAGGTGGCGCGCACGGCAGAGCTCGGCGTGACGCTGACGATCCCGGCCGCCGAGGCGGCCGCGCTGCCGCCACCCGAGACGGGCCGCCGCCTGGGAAGCGGCGGCGTGAAGCGCCTGTTCGGCGGCCTGCGCCGCCGCTGAGCGCGGCCCCTGCCCGGAAGCGGCCGCGGATTCGGCTTGGTGGTCCGGAAACGTCGTATACGGCGAGCCGCGTCTCGGCAGAGCCGGCGTACGGCTCGCCGACGGCACCCGGATCCGGTGGCGTGACGGCGAATGGTCCATCCGGCCGGAGCGCAAGGTCCGCTTCAGCACCGCTCCGGTGTCGTAGATTCCGCGCATGCTCAAGCTGCCCGATGGGATCAGCGCCTGCCTGTTCGACCTCGACGGCGTGATCACCCAGACCGCGAAGCTCCACGCCGCTGCCTGGAAGGAGATGTTCGACGACTACCTGCGCGAGCGCAGCGAGGAGACCGGCGCGTCCTTCGAGGAGTTCACGCCCCAGGACTACGACCGCTACGTGGACGGCCGCCCGCGCCTTGACGGCGTCCGGACATTCCTCGCCGCGCGCGGCATCGAGCAGGACGACGAGCTGGTCCACCGCCTCGGCGACCGCAAGAACGACCTCGTCCTCAAGCTGATCCGGGAGCGCGGCGTCGAGGTCTACGACGGCTCGATCGACTTCGTGAAGGAGGCGCAGCGCGAGGGACTCCGGCGCGCCGTCGTCTCCTCGAGCGCCAACACGCGCGAGGTGCTCAAGTCCGTGGGCATCGAGGACCTCTTCGAGGCGGTGATCGACGGCATCGTCGCCCAGCGCGACGGCCTGCCGGGCAAGCCCGCCCCCGACACCTTCGTGGCCGGCGCGCGCGCCCTCGGCGCCGAGCCGCCGCAGGCGGTCGTGTTCGAGGACGCCCTGGCCGGCGTGGAGGCCGGCCGCGCCGGCGGCTTCGGCTACGTGGTCGGGGTCGACCGCACCGGACAGCGGGACGCCCTGGCCGAGCACGGCGCCGACGTCGTGGTCGACGACCTGAGCGAGCTGATCGAACGATGAGCGACGAGCTCTACGACGTCGAGCCCTGGACCGTCCGGGAGCGCGAGCTGCGGCTCGACCGGCTCGGCCAGAGCGAATCGGTCTTCGCGCTGTCGAACGGCCACATCGGGCTGCGCGGCAACCTCGACGAAGGCGAGCCCGTCGACACCCCCGGCACCTACCTGAACGCCTTCTACGAGGTGCGCCCGCTGCCCTATGCCGAGACGGCCTACGGCCTGCCCGACGCCGGTCAGACCGTGGTGAACGTGACCAACGGCAAGGTGATCCGGCTGCTCGTGGACGACGAGCCGTTCGACATCCGCTACGGCGACCTGCTGCGCCACGAGCGTGTGCTCGACCTCCGTGACGGCGTGCTGCGCCGCGAGGTGCACTGGCGCTCGCCGACCGGGCGCGAGATCCGCGTGCGCTCGACCCGCCTCGTCTCGTTCGTCCACCGCTCCGTGGCGGCCATCGCTTACGACGTCGAGCCAGTGGACGCGACCACCCGCATCGTGGTCCAGTCCGAGCTGGTGGCGAACGAGCCTGTGCCGGCGCAGGCCGACGACCCACGCGCGGCGGCGGCCCTGAAGAGGCCGCTCAAGTCCGAGCACTGTGGCCACCACGACCTGCGCGCGGGCCTGGTCCACCGGACGAAGACGAGCAAGTTGCGAATGGCCTCCGGCATGGACCACGTGGTCGAGGGCCCCGAGGGGACGACGACCGAGACGGAGAGCGAGCCCGACCTCGCCCGGGTGACGGTCACCACCGACCTCGAGCCAGGCGAGGAGCTGCGCGTAGTCAAGTTCCTGGCCTACGGCTGGTCGAGCCAGCGCTCGCGCCCCTCGCTGCGCGATCAGGTGGACGCCGCGCTCGCGTCGGCGAAGCGCGCCGGCTGGGGCGGACTCGCCCAGAGCCAGCGCGAGTACCTCGACAGCTTCTGGCGGCGCGCGGACGTGGAGCTCGAGGGCGACGCCGCGCTGCAGCAGGCCCTTCGCGTCGCCCTATTCCACACGCTCCAGGCGGGGGCGCGCGCCGAGCGCCGCGCCATCCCCGCCAAGGGACTCACCGGCACGGGCTACGACGGCCACAGCTTCTGGGACATGGAGACGTTCGTGCTGCCGGCGCTCACCTACACGGCGGCCGACGCCGCCGGCGACGCGCTGCGCTGGCGCCAGTCGGTGCTCGACCTCGCCCGCGAGCGGGCGCGCGTGATCGGCCGGGCCGGGGCAGCGTTCCCATGGCGAACCATCCGCGGCCAGGAGTGCTCGGGCTACTGGCCGGCCGGCACCGCCGCCTTCCATGTGAACGCGGCCGTGGCCGACGCCGCCCGCCGCTATGTCTGGGCGACCGGCGACGAGGAGTTCGAGTGCGACGTCGCCCTCGAGCTGCTCGTGGAGACGGCTCGCATGTGGCGCTCGCTCGGCCACCACGACGCGCACGGGACGTTCCGCATCGACGGCGTGACCGGCCCGGACGAGTACACCGCGATCACGGACAACAACGTCTACACCAACCTGATGGCCGCCCGGAACCTCGTAGAGGCGGCCGAGGCGGCCGCGCGCCATCCCGACCAGGCGGTCGCCCTGGACGTGAACGAGGAGGAGATGGCGAGCTGGCGCGACGCCGCCGCGCGGATGGCGATGCCGTACGACGAGGAGCTCGGCGTCCACCAGCAGTGCGATGGCTTCACCCACCGCCGGCACTGGGACTTCGAGGCCACCCGGCCCGACCAGTACCCGCTGCTCCTGAACTTCCCCTACTACGAGCTGTACCGCTCCCAAGTCGTGAAGCAGGCCGACCTGGTGCTCGCGCTCTACCTGTGCGGCGACCGGTTCGACGCCGATGAGAAGGTGCGCGACTTCAACTACTACGAAGCGATCACCGTGCGCGACTCGTCGCTGTCCGCCTCGACCCAGGCGATCGTTGCGGCCGAGGTGGGCCACCTGGAGCTGGCCTACGATTACTTCGACGAGACGGCCCTGATCGACCTGAGGAATCTCGCCGAGAACACGCGCGACGGCATGCACATCGCCGCCCTGGGCGCCACGTGGCTCGTGGCCGTGGCCGGCTTCGGCGGGATGCGCGACCACGACGAGAAGCTCGCGTTCGCGCCGCGCCTGCCGTCGCGGCTCACGCGGATGGCCTTCCGGCTCGCCTTCCGCGGCCGCTGCGTTCGGGTCGAGGTGCACCAGAGCGAAGCCCGCTACGAGCTGCTCGGCCAGGGAGAGCCGCTCGAGCTGCTCCACCACGGCGAGCCCTTCGATCTCGAGCCGGGCAAGCCGCAGACGCTCCCGGTGCCCCGTGCGCCGAACCGCACGCCGCCAAAGCAGCCGGCCGGCTGCGCCCCAAGAAGACGGGGCGGGCAGGACTGAGCGTCCCCCTGATCGGCTTTCGTCACAATCCGGGTAGAGAGAGCCGAGGACGACGAGGAGAGACATGGCCGAGGAACGGACAGAACGGGACGACGGCGGCGGCGTAGCCACGGCCCAGGACACGCTGAGCGTCACGGACAACCGCACCGGCGAGAGCTACGAGGTCGAGATCTCGGACGGCACGGTGAAAGCGATGGACTTCCGCCAGATCAAGGTCTCGGAGGACGACTTCGGCCTCATGACCTACGACCCGGCGTTCACGAACACCGCCTCCTGCCGCAGCTCGGTCTGCTTCATCGACGGCGAGGCCGGGGTGCTCGAGTACCGCGGCTACCCGATCGAGCAGCTCTGTGAGAAGTCCAGCTACCTCGAGGTCGCCTACCTGCTGATCTACGGCGAGCTGCCCACCCAGGCGCAGCTCGACGAGTGGGTGTTCGAGATCACCCACCACACCTTCGTCCACGAGAACATCAAGAAGTTCGTCGAGGGCTTCCGCTACGACGCCCACCCGATGGGGATGCTGCTCGCCACCGTCGGCGCGCTCTCGACCTTCTACCCCGACGCCAAGAAGATCGACGACGAGCTCGAGCGGCACATGGCCGCGGTGCGGCTGATCGCGAAGATCCCGACGCTGGCGGCGTTCGCCTACCGGCACAACCTGGGGCTCCCCTACGTCTATCCGGACAACGACCTCAGCTACCCCGGCAACTTCCTCTCGATGATGTTCAAGATGACCGAGGCCAAGTACGAGCCCGATCCGCGGCTCGAGCGGGCCCTCGACGTCCTCTGGATCCTCCACGCCGACCACGAGCAGAACTGCTCCACGAACGCGGTGCGCGGCGTGGGCTCGTCGCAGGTTGACCCCTATTCCGCGCTGGCGGCCGGGGTCGCCGCGCTGTACGGGCCGCTGCACGGCGGCGCCAACGAGGCCGTGCTGCGCATGCTCGACCGGATCGGGACCACCGACAACATCCCCGACTTCCTCGAGAACGTGAAGAACCGCGACGAGAAGCTGATGGGCGTCGGGCACCGGGTCTACAAGAACTATGACCCGCGTGCGCGGATCATCAAGGAGCACGTGGACGCGGTGTTCGAGGTGACCGGCCGCAACCCGAAGCTCGACATCGCCGTGGAGCTCGAGAAGCGCGCGCTGGACGACGACTACTTCGTCGACCGCAAGCTCTACCCCAATGTCGACTTCTACTCGGGCCTCATCTACGAGGCACTCAACCTGCCGCCCGACATGTTCACGGTGATGTTCGCCATCCCGCGCACCTCGGGGTGGATCGCCCAGTGGCGCGAGATGCAGGAGGACTCCGAGACGAAGATCGCGCGGCCGCGCCAGATCTACACGGGCGAGCGCGAGAGGGACTACGAGCCGATCGGCGAGCGCGAGAGGCTGACCGACAAGCCGACGGCGGAGACGAACCTGATCGATCCCGCGAAGAGCTGACCGCTTGCGCGGGGACGAATCTGGATTAGGCTGGGCGCGTCCCTCATGACCCCATCTTGTGGGGTCAGTCATGAAAGGATTACCTTTGGGCTCGT
>JBKGUS010000366.1:0-2595 GCA_046462295.1 Thermoleophilaceae bacterium
GAGTGGATCCGCCAGGCGTGCGACGACTCGCTGCGCCGCCTTGGGATCGAGGCCATCGACCTCTACTACATGCACCGCCGCGACCCGCGCGTGCCGATCGAGGAGAGCGTCGGCGCGATGGCCGAGCTCGTGCGCCCGGTGGATCGTCCGGATCGACTCGTCGTCGTCGGTCTCGCCGTAGAACTCGGACATCCCCATGCAGCCGAGCCCCAGCGCCGAGACGGTCAGGCCTCCAAGGTTCCGTTGTTCGAGCATGCCTACGGGGCTACCCGCTGTCCGGGCGCACGGAGCCGGAACCAGCGGTGCCCGTACCGCCCCAGCTCGACCTCGACCGCCCCGTCGCGGGGCTCCAGCTCCGCGTCGAAGAACAGGTCCACCGCGGCCTCGACCTCGCCGACCGGCAACCGCACCGTGCGCGGCTCCTCCACCAGCGAGTGCACCGCCAGGATCGCGCTGCCGTCCCAGTCCGCGCGGTGGGCGAGCACCGCCGGGTCACCGGAGTCCAGCAGCGTCACCCGGCCCCAGCCCAGCTCCGGGCACTCGCGCCGGCGCCGCATCAGCCGCTCCATCCAGTTCAGCAGCGAGCCGGGGTCGCGCCGCTGCGCCGCCACCTCCGCGTCGCCGGGGGCCAGCGGCCGGCATGGCTCCTCGCCGGTGGTGAACCCGCGGTGGCGCTCCGCGGACCACTGCATCGGCGAGCGGACGCTGAACCGCCCCTCGATCTCGAGGTTCTCCTGCATCCCGATCTCCTCGCCGTAGAACAGCACCGGCGTGCCGGGCAGCGAGAACGCGAGCGAGTAGGCGAGCCGCAGGCGGTCCGGGTCGCCGCCGACCATGGAGGGGAGCCGCCGCCGCAGCCCGCGGCCGTAGAGCTGGTGGCGCTCCTCGGGGCCGAAGGCCGCGAACACCTCCTCGCGCTCGGACTCGGACAGCTTGTCGAGCGTCAGCTCGTCGTGGTTGCGCACGAAGTTGGCCCACTGGCAGTCCTCCGGGATCTCCGGCAGCGCCCTCAGCGCGTCGGCCAGCGGGGCCGCCTCCCCGCGGGAGAAGGCGAGGTACATCGCCTGGTTGACCGAGAAGCTGAGCACCATGTGCAGCTCGTCGCCGTCCTCGTCGCCGAAGAACGCGCGCTGCTGGTCGGGTGCGAGGTTGACCTCGCCCATCAGGATCGCGTCGCCCCTGCGCCGGCCGATGAACCGCCGCAGGTCGCACAGCAGCTCGTGCGGGTCCTCCATCGCGCGCTCCGGCAGCCCGGTGGGCTCGAGCAGGAACGGCACCGCGTCCACCCGGAAGCCGGCCAGGCCCTGCCCGAGCCAGTAGCCGACCACCTGGGCGATCTCGTCGCGCACCTGCGGGTCGGCGACGTTGAGGTCGGGCTGGTGCGAGTAGAAGCGGTGCAGGTACCACTGGCCCGCGCGTTCGTCGTACGCCCAGTTGGAGTCCTCGCGGTCCGGGAACACGACGTCGCCGGGCTTCTCCTCGGGCTTCTCGTCGACCCACACGTAGAACCCGCGGTACGGCGAGTCGCGGTCGGCGCGGGCGGCTTCGAACCACGGGTGGCGGTTCGAGGTGTGGTTGACCACGAGGTCCGCGATCACGCGGATGCCGCGGTCGCGCGCCGTGCGCACCAGCTCGGCGAAGTCGCCGGGCGTGCCGAGCCGGCCGTCGATCCCGTAGAAGTCGGTGATGTCGTAGCCGTCGTCGCGCTGCCGCGACGGATAGAACGGCATCAGCCACAGGCAGGTGACGCCGATGCCGGCCAGGTAGTCCAGGCGGTCGGTGAGACCGACCAGGTCGCCCCAGCCGTCGCCGTCGGAGTCCAGGAACGTCTCCACGTCCAGGCAGTAGAGGACCGCGTTCTTCCACCACCAATCGCTGGTGGCCTTGCGCCTCACAGCCGCGGCAGGACGTGCTCGCCGAACGCCTCGATGAACGCGCGCTGCTCGCGCCCGACGTGGTGCAGGTAGATCGCGTCGAACCCCAGCTCCGCCAGCTCCGCGATCCACTCGGTGTGCCGCTCGAGATCGGAGGAGATCAGCACGGCGCCGCGGAGGTCGTCCGGCCGCACGTGCCTGGCCGCCTCGTCGAACTGCTCGACGGTCGCGAGGTCCCAGCACAGCGGCGGCGCGAACACGTTGGTACGCCACTGATCGTGTGCGATGCGCAGCGCCTCGTCCTCGTCCGGCGCCCAGGAGAGATGGACCTGAACCGCCACCGGCCGGCCGTCGGCCGCAAAGGCGTCGAGCATCCTGCGGAGGTGGTCGCGCGGTTGATTGATGGTGATCAGCCCGTCCGCCCACTCGCCGGCCCAGCCCGCCGTCTCCACGCTGACCGCGGTCGCGAGCAGCGGCGGCGGCTCCTCCGGCAGCGTCCACAGCCTCGCGCGGTCGACCGTGATGAGCCCGTCGTGGTCGACGACCTCGCCGGCGAACAGCGCGCGCATGACGTCGACGCACTCCCGCAGCCGCGCGTTGCGGACCGCCTTGCGCGGCCACGGGGCGCCGGTGATGTGCTCGTTGGAGAACTCGCCCGTGCCGAGCGCGACGGACAGCCGGCCCGGGAACATCTCGGCGAGCGTC
This sequence comes from Thermoleophilaceae bacterium, assembly GCA_046462295.1. Taxonomy (GTDB): domain Bacteria; phylum Actinomycetota; class Thermoleophilia; order Solirubrobacterales; family Thermoleophilaceae; genus JACVRW01. The sequence continues at coordinate 2,580 of JBKGUS010000366.1, forward strand.
GCCGCGGCCTGCGCCA
>JBKGUS010000367.1:0-4690 GCA_046462295.1 Thermoleophilaceae bacterium
GCGGGTCCAGCTCGACGAGCGCTGGCACGTCGGCTTCGGCTTGCGCTGCCTGATCGAGTGCCGGCCGTCGCGGGAGCTCCTCGACGAGCTGCTGGCGCGGTCCGAGGACGCCACCGGGGCCTGGGGAGACGTCCTTCCCGCTTCCACGCGGGAGTTCATCGCGGACCTGTCGCACCACCGGCTGGCGGCCGTCGGGCTCGTCGAGCGGCACGTGGCGGCGGACCGACGCGTCAGGCGCGCACCGGCCGCTTGATCGTGCGATAGAGGAAGTCGTCGGTCTGCGCCGACTCGCGTGCCGCGACCACGCGGTCGTGATGCGGCGAGAACCGGCAGACCGGGTCCGTGGCCGCGGGGTCGCCCGTCAGTCGCAGCGCTTGGCAGCGGCAGCCGCCGAAGTCCACCTCCTGTCGTCCGAGCGGGCACGAGCGGCATGGCTCCTGCATCCAGTCCGTGCCACGGAAGCGCGTGAACGCGTCGGACTCGTTCCAGATCCACTCCAGCGGATGCACCCGGACGTTTGCGAACTCGAGGCCCGGGATCGTCGACGCCGCCTGGCAGGGCAGCACATCGCCGTTTGGAGCGACCACGATCGCCGTCCGGCCCCAGCCGCCCATGCACGGCTTCGGCAGATCCTCATAGAAGTCGGGGAGCACCCAGAGGACGTCGACCCTGGGGCCGACCCGCTCACGGAAGCGCTGGACCGCTTCCTCGGCGCGCCGCAGCTGCTCCCACGATGGCATGAGCGCATCCTGGTTTGCGACCGCCCAGCCGTAGTACTGCGTGTTCGCGAGCTCCAGCCGCTGCGCCCCGAGGTCGAGCGCGAGGTCGAGCAGCTCCTCGATCCGGTCCAGGTTCTGCCGGTGCAGGACGCAGTTGATCGTCAGCGGGAAATCGAGCTCCTTTACGACCCGCGCCCCAGCGACCTTCTTCTCGAACGATCTGTTCCCTGCGATGCGATCGTTCTCCGCTGGGTCCGGGCTCTGGATCGAGATCTGCACGTGGTCGAGGCCGGCCGACTTCAGCGCCTCCGCGCGCTCGCGCGTGAGATGGACCCCGGCGGTGATGAGCGAGGAGTAGAGACCGGCGTCGCGCGCCCCCGCGCAGAGCTCGGCCAGATCGCGGCGCAGCATCGGCTCGCCGCCCGTAAGCGCGAGCTGCAGGACGCCAAGGGCGCGGGCCTCCCGGAAGGTGCGGGTCCAGTGCTCGGTCTCGAGCTCCTGCCGGTACTTCTCGTCACCGATGTCGAGCGGGTTCGAGCAGTACGGGCAGTGGAGCGGGCACTGGTAGGAGAGCTCGGCGATCAGCGTGGACGGCCTAGGCTGCTGCATCGACCACGAGTCCTCTCTGGGTCAGGCCGTCGACCAGCCCTTGAACGTCGTCGCGTAGATCAGGGCCCTCGTAGCGGGCCGTGAGGGTCCCGACGATTTCGTCGACCGAGCGCTCCCCGTCGCACAGCTCGAGCACTGCCGCCGCGGTGGGGTTGAGCCGTACGACACCCTCGGGGACCAGCAGCACGTGCTCCTCGCGCACCTCGTCGTACTGCAGCCGCGCGCCGGTGACGAGGCGGGGGCGAGTCACGCGTGCGGCCCCGGCGGCTGCGTGTCGCCGCGCTCGATGGCCTCGAGCTGCGCCCACAGCATCTCCGTCTTGAAGCGGAGCGCCGCGACGGCCGCCTCCTGCTGCTCACGCATTCGGCTGCGCTTGACGGTGAGGTCGAGCGCGTACTGGGCGTCGCGTGGCGCCTGCACGAGCCGAGTGCGGAAGTACTCGAGCCCCGCGGGGTCGATCCACTCGTAGTGACGCTCGAGCGCCACCAGCCGGACACGGATCGCAGCCGGCCCGAAGAGCTCGGTGAGAGAGGACGCGACCGCCTCGATCCACGGCTTTTGGCGCGCGAAGTTCACGTACGCGTCGACCGCGTATCGCACCGCGGGCAGCACGCGCCGCTCCGACAGCAGTTCGTCTCGCGAGACGCCGAGCGCCTCGCCGAGCCGCAGCCACGACTCGATGCCGCCCGTTCCGTCGCGCGTGCCGTCGTGGTCGATGATGCGCCGTATCCACTCCCGCCGGACCTCGATGTCGGGGCAGTTCGCCAGAATCGCCGCGTCCTTCAGGGGGATGCACCTCTGGTAGTAGAAGCGGTTCGCGACCCACCGCTGCAGCTCCTCGCGCGTGAGCTGTCCAGCGTCCATCCGTCTGTGGAAGGGATGCAGGTTGTGGTAGCGGGTCCCCTGCTCGCGCAGGCGGGCGATGAACTCCTCTGGCGGCCACGGCGCGCGCTCGGTCGCCGGTCTCGTGGCGGTCTCGGTCATAGCGCGATCTCGAGGCCATCGTAGGCAACTTCGACGCCCGCGCCTCGGACCGCCTGCCGCTCGGGGGAGTCCTCGAGCAGGATCGGGTTCGTGTTGTTGATGTGGACGAGCACCTTGCTCGGTCGCTCCAGCCGCGCAAGCGCCTCGAGCGTCCCGCCGAGGCCCGAGAGCGGCACGTGTCCCATGTCGCGTGCGCTGCGCGCCGAGATGCCGAGTCGGGCGAGCTCGTCGTCGCGCCAGAAGGTCCCGTCGACGAGCACGACGTCGCTTGTGGCGAACCGGGCGAGCACGCTGCCGTCCAGTCGGGCAAGACCGGGGGCGTAGGTCACGACGCCGCCACCCGCGCGGTCGCGGAAGACGAACCCACTCGCCTGAACCTCCACGTCCGACCCGCTCAGGTAACGCGGTGCGTCGCCGCCCGCCTGGAACGGCTCCACGGTGAGGGTCGACCCTTCGAGCGGCGTCGCCCGCTCTGGTTCGAGCGTCTGCCACTCGGCCCCGCAGTAACGCTCGAGAATCGGCAGCACGGGATAGCCGCGCCTCAGCGCGTGCTCGACGCCTCTATCGCCGAAGACGCGCACCGGCGTTTGCGACTCGCGCAGGAGAAGAAGCCCCGCCGTATGGTCGATCTCGGCGTCCGTCAGAAGCACGCCCGCGATCGGCGGCGCGCGAACGCCGTCGACCTGCCCGGCTGTGAGTGCCTCGAGCTGCTGGCGCGCGTCCGGCGAGGCGTTTACGAGAAACCAGGGCCCCTCGGCACCACGGACAGCGAGCGACGACTGTGTGCGAGGCCGCGCCCGGGTACCCCCGCGCGCCGCCTCGCACGTCTCACAACGGCAGTTCCACTGCGGAAACCCTCCGCCGGCGGCCGAGCCGAGAATCCGAACGCGGACCGCTGCCTACCGGTGGTGGTAGAGGGTGACCTCGCAGCAGAGGTCGACGAACTCGAACTCGGGCTTGATCCACGTCGTGCGACGGCTCTTCGTGTCAGCGGAGTTGCCCTTGATCCCTTTCAATGGAACCCCCTTCCTTGTTCGGGTACACATAGGTCTGTCTCGACTAACCCAGCAATAGGAACCCACCGGTCGCGAGCAGCAGAGCGGCTCCGGCGAACCGGACGGCCGCGGCGCGCCCCTGCGTGACCGGGAGCACGCGCGGCAGCACGACAGCCGCCGCGACGAGCCCGATGAGGGCGAGCAGCGAGCTCGACAGCGCCTGCTCCCCGGCGTGCCCGAGGAGCCAACCCGTCGAATGGTTACCGACCGCGCCATAGGCGAGGTTGTCGAGCGTCAGCGCGAACGGCAGGACCCACACGGGCCAGAGCTCGGCGAACCGCCGCGTCCCGGCGGCGACCACCAGCAGCCAGAGCCCCAAGCCGGCCAGCGTCCCGATCCCCAGGGCTGCGGTCACCCCCGCAGAGAGCTGCCAACCGAGCCCCGCCGCGATCAGGAATGCGCCTCCGTCGGCGACGCCGAAGAGCGCGACGAGCGGCAGGCGCCACCGTCTGTCGACGATCGCACCGATGGCCATGCAAGCGATCAAGCTGTCGATACCTAGAAGCAAGAAGCCCATTCTCAACTCCTGACCCTGATTGGTTCGCTTGTCATTGTTGCCACCGCAGCCCTACTCCGGCAGCGCGAAGGCGAACAGCGCGCTTCCGTGGCCCGCACCGAGCATCCCGGGCAGGAACCCCTCGTTCCACGCGCCCCATCCGCTCGGCACGGCGATGTATTGCCTCCCGTCGACCTCGTAGGTGGACGGGCTGCTGTGGTGACCGCTGCCGCACTGGAACTGCCAGAGCAGGTCCCCGCTCTCGGCGTCGAGCGCGTTGAACTCCCCGGTGGGCTCGCCGCCGAACACGAGGCCCCCGCCCGTGGTGAGCAGCGACGCGCACATCGGAATGTCATTCGCCCAGCGCCAGCGCTCCTCGCCGGTCCGCGGGTCGAACGCGCTGATGGAGCCCGCCATGTCCTCGAGGTCCACGGCGACGCCCGCGCCCCAGTACGGGATGCTCTCCACGAACTCCCTGCGCCGCCGCGTGGCCGTCGCGCCCACGTCCTGCACCGGCGCGTACAACAGCTCGGTGTTCGGGTTGTAGCACGCGTGCGTCCACTCCTTGGCGCCGGCCGGCCCCGGCCAGAAGTGGACCGGGTCGCCCTCCTTGTCGGGAAAGACCTTGGGCGTCACGTTGCCCTTCTCGTCCACCTCGCCCCAGTCGATGCGGTCGACGAACGGCACCACCCGGACCGCCTCCATGTTCGTGCGGTCGAGGATGTAGAGGAACCCGTTCTTGTCGAAGTGGGCCGCCAGCTTCTGCCCGTCGAGGTCGAACAGGATGTGCTCCATCGTGCTGTCGTAGTCCCACACGTCGTGCGGGG
>JBKGUS010000368.1:0-4454 GCA_046462295.1 Thermoleophilaceae bacterium
CGCCCTCCTGCCGATGATGGCCGTGTTCGCGCTCACGTCGTTCGACGCGGGAACCCTGTACTCGCGGCTCGGCGCCAGGCCGATCGTGAGTGCGGGCGCCCTCTGTCTCTCCCTGGGCGCGTTTCTCGTCTCGTTGATCGACGGCGACTCGGGCTTCGGCTCGCTCGTGCCCGCGATGGTCGTGATGGGGATCGGGGTCGGGCTCTTCTACTCGTCGGTGACAACGGCGGCCGTGACCGCGCTCGACCCGTCGCGCTCGAGCCTCGCGGGCGGGCTCGTCTACATGTTCCAGGTGGCGGGTGGCGCGGTCGGTCTCGGGCTCACGACGACGGTCTTCACCACCGCCTACGAGGACCACCTGCAGGCCCACGCCGCCGGAGCGGTGCGTGACGCGTTCGCCTCGGGCATGCAGTGGTCGTTCCGCATGGTGGCGGCGCTGGCGTTCGTGGGCTTCCTGGTATCCGTGCTGTACGTCGGCCTAGCCGCGCGGGCGCCGGGGAAAGTCGAAGCATGAACGTCACGATCATCGGCACGGGGAACATGGCGCGGGGGATCGGCGCGCTGAAGATCCTCGGCTGAGGCGGGCTCAGGCGGCGAGCCGGTCCCTCCCGGCCCGGTCGGAGTCGGCGCGATTCGAGAAGCGGAGCGCCCCGTCCGCGAGCTTCCTGTGCCTCAGCGCGACGATGTCGCGGGCGTAGTTCTGGTACAGGCGCCAGGGCGCCTTCGAGCCCTGGCGCGGGAACCTGTCGATGGCGCGCAGCACGTAGCCGGACGTGAAGTCGATGAACGGCTCCTCGGTCACCGAGAGGTCGTCGTTCTCGGGCGTGGCCTGGCGGTAGCCGTGCTCGTCCATGTGCTTCAGGAGGCGGCAGACGTACTCGCACGTCAGGTCGCACTTGAGCGTCCACGACGCGTTCGTGTAGCCGATCGCGACCGCCATGTTCGGCACGCCGCTCAGCATCATCCCCTTGTAGCCCATCGTCTTGGGGAGCTCGATCTCGCGGCCGTCGACGGTCATCTCCAGGCCGCCGAGCGGCAGCAGGTCGAGGCCGGTGGCCGTGACGACCAGGTCGGCCTCGAGCTCGGCGCCGGAGGCGAGCCGCAGCCCGGTCTCCGTGAACGTCTCGATCGTGTCGGTCACCACCGAGGCGCGGCCGTCGCAGATCGACTCGAACAGGTCCCCGTCGGGCACCAGGCACATGCGCTGATCCCACGGGTTGTAGCGCGGCTTGAAATGGGTGTCGATGTCATACCCGGGCGGGAGCCGGCTCTCGAGCCCCTTGCGGATGAGCGCCTTCATGGCGCGCGGCCGGCGCCGGCTGAGCTCGAACACGAGCATCGTCACCAGCACGTTCTTCCAGCGCACGATCGAGTAGGCGAGCTTCGGCGGGAGGAAGCGGCGAGCGAGGTTCGCGATCGGGTCCTCCGCCGGGAGCGAGAGGACGTAGCTGGGCGAGCGCTGCAGCATCGTCACGTGCTTCGCCGTCTCGGCCATCGCCGGCACGAGCGTCACCGCGGTCGCACCGCTCCCGATCACGACGACCCGCTTGCCCGCGTAATCGACGTCGTCGGTCCAGAACTGCGGGTGCACGATCCGGCCCCGGAACAGCTGCGTGTCGGGGAAGTCCGGCAAGTAGCCGGCGTCGTAGCGGTAGTAGCCGGTGCACATGTAGAGGAAGCCGCAGCCGATGTGCACGGTCTCGCCGGTGTCGGTGCGCTCGGCCTCGACGGTCCAGCGCGCGTTGGCGCTCGACCACGACGCGCGCACGACGCGATGGTTGAAGAGGATCTTCCGGTCGACGTCGTAGTCGCGCGCCGTCTCCTTGACGTAGCTCAGGATCGACGGCCCGTCCGCGATCGCCTTCGCCTCCGTCCAGGGCCGGAACGAGTAGCCGAGCGTGTACATGTCGGAGTCCGAGCGCACGCCCGGATACCGGAACAGGTCCCAGGTCCCCCCGATCGAAGCACGCGCCTCGAGGATCGCGTAGGACTTGCCGGGGCAGCGCATCTCGAGATGGCAGCCGGCCCCGACCCCTGAAAGGCCGGCGCCGACGATCAGGACGTCGAGGTCTTCGGGCGCCATGTGGGGCCGGTCGCGATCACGAGCCTCCGCCAGCTTAGTAGGGGTCGACGGTCCTCGGGGAGAGCTCCCACCCAGTTCAGGGCGGCCGCCTCGGCGTCGGAGGCGAGGACGTCCTGAACATGGGATTTCCATCCCGGCAGCACTCCGTGAGAGGCGCCACATCGTCTCGCCGCGGAGATCACCATCATTTGTCGAGTGCCGCAGCGCCGCGAGATCCGCTCCTGGCTGATGGACATGGACGGCGTGCTCGTACGCGAGCAGCTTCCGATCCCCGGCGCGGCCGAGTTCCTCACCAGGCTTCAGGAGCTCGGCACGCCGTTCCTCGTTCTCACCAACAACTCGATGTACACGCGCCGCGACCTCGCCGCACGGCTCCGCCGCAACGGGCTCGAGGTCCCGGAGGGCTCGATCTGGACCTCCGCGCTCGCCACCGCCGGATTCCTCGAGGACCAGCGCCCGGGCGGGTCGGCCTTCGTGGTCGGCGAGGTCGGACTCACCACCGCGCTGCACGCCGGCGGCTACACGCTCACCGACAGCGATCCCGACTACGTCGTTCTCGGCGAGACCCGCACCTACAGCTTCGAGCGCATCACCCGCGCGATCCAGCTCATCGTCGAGGGCGCCCGCTTCATCGCCACCAACCCCGACAACGTCGGCCCGTCGCCCGACGGCCCGCTCCCGGCCACCGGCTCGGTCGCCGCGCTGATCAGCCGCGCCACCGGCGTCGAGCCGTACTACGTGGGCAAGCCGAACCCCCTGATGATGCGCTCGGCCCTCAACGCCATCGACGCCCACTCCGAGCACACCGCGATGATCGGCGACCGCATGGACACCGACATCGTGGCCGGCTTGGAGGCGGGGCTCGAGGCAATTCTCGTGCTCACGGGCGTGACCGCGCGCGCCGACGCGGAGCGCCACGCCTACCGTCCGTCGCGGATCGTCGAGTCGATCGCCGAGCTCGTCACCGAGTTGGGGTAGATATCGTCGCGCCCGCCATGGCGCTCCCCGCCCTCCCGCGCGCTCCCTTCGAGATCACGCCTGAGCAGGAGGAGATCCGGCGCCTGTGCCGCGACTTCGCGGCCAACGAGATCCGCCCGATCTCGCTAGCCGTCGACGAGGCCGACACCGAGGTGCCGTGGGAGGTCTGGAACCGCGCCGCCGCGATCGGGCTGACCTCGTTCATGCTGCCCGAGTCGCTCGGCGGAGGCGGCATGACCGACTGCCTCACCGGTTGCATCGTCCAGGAGGAGCTGTCGCACGGCTGCTCCGGCATCGGCAACCTCATCACCTCGAACGGCTTCTTCGCCGAGCCGGTCCTCGTTCTCGGTGACGAGGAGCAGCAGCGTCGCTGGATCGAGCCGCTCACCGGCGACCGTCCCCCGCTCACCGCGCTCGCCACCACGGAGCCCGAGTCCGGCTCGGACGCCGCCTCGATCCGCACCACGGCGCGCCGCGACGGAGACGGCTACGTGATCAGCGGGCAGAAGAGCTGGATCTCGAACGGCGGCGTCGCCGGCACGTGCGTCGTGTTCGCCACCGTCGAGCCGGGGAGCGGCCACCGCGGAGTGACCGCGTTCGTGCTGGAGAGCGGCGACGAGGGCTTCGGCTGGGGGCCGCCGATGCGCAAGATGGGCCAGCGCGCGATCGTCAACACCGAGCTGTTCCTCGACGACGTGCGCGTGCCGGCGGAGCGCCGCCTGGGGGACGAGGGCGACGGCTTCCGGGGCCTCATGCAGACGTTCGACCGCTCGCGAGTGACGCTCGGCGCTTCCGCCACCGGCCTGGCGCGCGCGGCGCTCGAGTACGCCACGCAGTACGCCCGCGAGCGAGTCCAGTTCGGCAAGCCGATCGCCGAGCACCAGGCGGTCTCGTTCCGCCTCGCCGACATGGCGCTGCGCGTGGACGCCTCACGCCTGCTCGTGTGGCGCGCGGCGAAGCTGATCGACGCCGGCGAGCGCGCCACGACGGAGGCCGCGATGGCGAAGCTGCACGCTTCGGAGACCGCGATGTGGTGCACCTGGGCCGCGCTGCAGACGCTCGGCGGCTGGGGCTATTCGCGCGAGCACCCGGTCGAGAAGTGGATGCGCGACGCCAAGCTCGAGGAGATCGAGGAGGGCACCTCCGACATCCAGCGGCTCGTCATCGCGCGCGGGCTCGTGCGGGACTGAGCTCCTCCAGGACCGCGGGCAGCGCTTCGAGCACGCGGTCCATCAGCGGCCGCGGACCGACCGTGATCCGCGCCCAACCGGGCAGGCCCAGCTCGCTGCCCGGGCGCACCAGCACGCCGCGGCGGAGCAGGCCGCCGGCCAGCGCGTCGTCATCGGCGCCGTGCTCCACGAGCAGGAAGTTCGCGTCGGAGGGGAGCGGCTCG
>JBKGUS010000369.1:0-2913 GCA_046462295.1 Thermoleophilaceae bacterium
CCCGGCGCGCGCGCCTGCGGGTGGGCTATCCGGGCGGCGGCGACTTCAAACCGGCCGTCCGCCGCCGCCGGGTCACGCTTCCATCTTGACCGGAGGTAGGGGAGTGAACTGCACCCCGTGCAGCCGGAGCCCGGGCGACTCGGCCTCCAGGGTGCCCTCCACCTCATAGAGCCCGGGCTCCACGCCGCCGCCCGACAGCACCGCATAGGCGCCACCGGCCCGGTAGGTGAAGCTCGCCGCGGCGCCCGCGTCCACCGCTTCGAGCCAGTCCTCGCCCTCCTCCCAGTCGCGCACCAGCTCGAGCCGCTCGCGGTCGGCGGGCAGCGCGATGTCCGCGGTCTGCGGCTCGAGCAGCGCGCCTGGCTCGTCCTCGGGCCGCAGTGGGGCGAGCGGCTCCATCTCCTCGCCCACGCACTCCTGGATCGCGAGCTCCGTGTCGATGTACTCGCCCTCGCCGTAGTGGAGGAAGACGAGCCGGCCCTTGCGGTCGAACAGGTAGCGGCCCGGCCAGCCCTTGTTCCCGTACTCGCGCCACACCTCGAGCCGCGGGTCGAGCAGCACCGGGTACCGGACCTCGAGCCGCTCCACCGCCTGAGCCACGAGGTCACGGTCGCGACCGAAGGAATAGCCCGGCGAGTGCACCCCGATCACGCGCAGCCCGGCGTCCGAGTAGCGCTCGTGCCAGGCCTTCAGGTAGGGCATCGTGCGCAGGGAGTTGACCCGCACGAAGTCCCAGAACTCGACCAGCACGGCGCCGCGGCCCATCAACGTGTTCATGCGCAGGAAGGCCACGTTCAGCCAGTCCATCTTCGGCGGGAACTCGGGCGCGTAGATCTCCACGTCGGGCGGCGGCCGCATCTCGCCCACATGAAACCGCAACCACTGGCCCTGGACCGTGTTGTAGGGTGGCTCTGCTCGCGGACTCGCGCGAAAGCCCCTGCTCGTCAGCAGTGCGGGAGTACCCCAGTACCCAAGGCTTCCCCTCAGGAGGACGAATGCCCAAATTCTTGATTGCCGCGGTGGCTGCCGTATCGGTGCTTGCCGTGTCCGCGGTCGCCTATGCGGCCAACGTCTACACCGTCGACGGCGGTACCAAGCCGCGCGGCAAGGGAACGGCCGCGAAGCCGCTTCCCGTCTCGCTCGACTTCGACTTCTCGGTCAGGGACGAGAACCCCGACTTCCGCGGCACGCCAATCGAGAAGTACTTCATTGCCGCCGAGGGCTTGGTGACCTATCCCGAGTTGTTTCCGACCTGCTCGGGCGGGACGGACGGCGTCAACAACCCGGATCTGAACACGGTCAAGCGGGTCTGCAAGAAGGCGAGGGTCGGTGGCGGTTTCATCTTCGCTTACGGCGGCGCGACGAACACGCCGACGCAGAAGCTGAACTGCGTCCTCGAGCTGAACCTCTACAACCTGAAGCCCGGCAACTACGGCCCGAGGGGTCGGATCGGCAAGAAGAACGGCGGCCTTGCGATCCGCGTCGACGGGGTGCCGCCCGGGCCTCCGGCACTCGAGGAACGGTATAAGGGTGAATGCGCCCTGCCGCAGAACGAGGCAATCCTCGCGCCCTACAAAACCGTCAAGGTCAAGGGCGTCACCTCTGACGAGCTGCAGTTCACGGTGCCTCAGTCGCTGCTCCATCCGGCGACGGGAGCCGAGACGGTCGTCCAGTTGAACAATGCGTCGATCAGGAAGCGCACCGCGACGAAGCGGATCAAGGGGAAGAACCGCAAGGTCGGCTTCTACTCGGCGGTCGGCTGCAAGGGCCGCAAGCGCTCGATCCAGGTGACGTTCATCACGGAGAGCGGCCAGCGGACGCCGATCACGAAGAACAAGCCCTGCTGACGGCTTCCTAGCCGCAAGCATCGGTTTCTCGGCGGGGCGCCTTCGGGCGCCCCGCCGTCGTCCCGGGGCCTAGCTTCCGATCACGTACAGCAGCTGCGGCGAGACCCAGGTCTCGACGGCGGCGCTCGCGAGCAGCACCGGCACGGCGAGCGCGACCGTCACGACGGTGGCAGCGAGGAGGTCCTGCCAGTCGTCGTTGCGGCTCGCCACGATCCAGGCGGCGAGCGGCATGAAGAGCGCGACCAGCTCCGGCAGGGCGTGCGGCGTGAGGGCGAGGAGGAGCAGGCCCGGCGAGGTGCCGACCTGCACGGCGATCGATGCGGCGCTGCCGCCGATCACGTAGGCCTGGGTGACGAGCGAGAAGGCGGTGGCGCAGACCACGAATCCGATGGCGAGTGGGCCGGCCTTCTCGTGCACCCAGCGCGAGACGCCGCTGCGATGGGAGGCCGACAGAGGCAGCGAGCTGCCGGCCATGAACCCGGCCACGCAGGCCAGCGCGTGAAGGGCGAGCACGAGCGAGTTGCGCAGCAGCACGTGCAGGTAGTCGCCAAGGGTGGCGTTGGCGTTGTAGCCGGGAATCAGGTAGCGGGTCTGGTCCGGCGGCGTGAGCGTGGCGACGACGTACACGGCCGTCAGCAAGCCCAGCGCGATTGCCACGCTGAGCAGGAACCACGGGCGGATCACCTCCAGCGGCTCGTCGTTCCAGCGCCGCAGCGCCCGCTTGGTGTCGTCCATGCCTTGGACGAGGACGAGGTCGTTGACGCTCACCACCCTGGCATCGGCGGCCGGGGACGGAAGGTTTAGCCCGGGACCCGTGGCGCGAGGAGGACCATCGCCCCGCTCACGACCACGAGCAGGCCGAGGCCGGCGGACAGGCTGCCCGCCTCGGCGAGCGCGCCGACCAGCGGCGGGCCGGTGAACGAACCGAGATAGCCGACCGTGGTGACCGCCGCGATCGCCGCGGCGGGCGACCCGCGGCCCGCGGCGGGGGCGGCGCCGAGCACCGTCGGGGCAAGCGCCGCGAGGCCGAGCCCGAACAGCGCCCACCCGGCGAGGCTGGGCGCGG
>JBKGUS010000370.1:0-4123 GCA_046462295.1 Thermoleophilaceae bacterium
GACTCCTTCCGGGAGCGGCTCGACGCCGCGCTGCCGATCACGCAGTTTCAGGTTCGCCGCGTTCTTGCCGATGCGGATTTGGACTCCCCGGCCGGGAGGGATCGCGCACTCGAAGAGGCGGCCCGATTGATCGCCGAGCAGACCACGGAAGGCAGCGCAATGCGGGACGAGCTGGTCCGCGAGGCCGCGGACCGTCTCGACGTGCCCGGCCACCGGGTGCGCACAGCCTTCGCCTCGCGGGGTCCGTCCCCCGCGGCGCGCCCGTCCGCGGGCGCTGCGCCCTCGAGGGATCCCGGTCCCGCGTTTCCTGCCGGGGCATCGGCCGGCGAGGTAGCGTTTCGCGCGGAACGCGAGTTCCTCTCACGTTGCCTGGCGAGCGATGACCTCGGTCGAAGCTACCTTTCTCTTCCATCCGATGACCAGCTCTCCTCCGACGCCACCCGCCGCGTGCGCGAACACCTCGTCGCGCACTTCGACGATCCGCTTGCCGGCCTGCCGGAGCACGAGCCGGCGCTGGCTGCGCTCGTCACGGATGTCGCACTTGCGGCCCAGGAGCAGCCGGCCAGTCCGGAGGCGGTCCTGCGGATGAGCATCCTGCAGCTCGAGAAGCGGCGTCTCGAGCGCGAGATCCGGCGCGCGGCGCAGGCCGGCGACCACGCGCGCCAGAGCGAGCTTGCCGCGGCCGAGCAACGGGTCCGAGGCGACCTCGACGCTGTGATGGGGCAGACGGCATGAGCGACACGTTCAGCATGAACGACGACGGCGAGCCCGAGGAGCTCGAGCCGGGCATCGGCACGGCGGGCGAGGAGCCCGAGCCGACGGACCTGTACCACGAGGGCGGGGTCATCACGGCCGGCCTGCCGGTCGCGCCGCCGGAGCAGGGGGCGGAGGACGCTGTACGGCTGTACCTGCGCTCGATCGGACGGGTGCCGCTGCTGACGCGCGAGGACGAGGTGCGGCTGGCGAAGCGCATCGAGCAGAACGACATGTCGGCCAAGAACGCGCTGATCGAGGCGAACCTCCGCCTCGTGGTGTCGATCGCGAAGCGCTACACCGGGCGGGGGCTGACGCTGCTCGACCTGATCCAGGAGGGGAACCTCGGGCTGATCCGGGCGGTCGAGAAGTTCGACTGGCGTCGCGGCTTCAAGTTCTCGACCTACGCGACGTGGTGGATCAGGCAGGCGATAACGCGTGCGCTGGCCGACCAGTCGCGGACGATCCGGATCCCGGTGCACATGGTGGAGCGGATGAACCGGGTGGCGCGGGCGCGCCGGATGCTGATGCAGAAGCACAACCGGGAGCCGACGCCGGAGGAGATCGGCGAGCTGGTCGACATGACGCCGAAGAAGGTCGAGGAGATCCTGAAGCTGGGGCAGGAGCCGGTGTCGCTGGAGGCGCCCGTGGGGGGCGAGGACGGCGACGCGTCGCTGGGCGACTTCATCGAGGACTCGGCCGGCGACCGTCCCCTGGAGGTCGTGGCGAACCGGATCCGCGACGCCGACCTGCTGAAGGTGCTGGACTCGCTGCCCTGGCGCGAGCGGCGCGTGATCGAGCTGCGCTACGGCCTGGGCGACAAGGGCCCGATGACCCTGGAGGACATCGGCCACGAGGTGGGGGTGACCCGCGAACGGGTGCGCCAGATCGAGTCGAAGACGCTGGCGATGCTGAAGGCGTCGGGCGGCGCAGACCGCCTCGCAGGGACTGCGGACGAGGCCTGAGTAGCGTCCCGTTCCGTCCGCTACACGAACTAGTGTTCGTGTCGTGGAGGAGGCGCTGCCGAAGTTCGTGGAGAAGGTGTGCCGCATGGAGTGCGAAAGCGCTGCTCATCGCCGAGGCCGGCGGGTGCTGCCAGATCTGCGGCTACGACAGGTGCAGCGGAGCGCTCCACTTTCATCACGTCGATCCGGTCCAGAAGGAATTCGGCATCGCGCGCCGAGGTTTCACACGGTCGATCGAGAAGATGCGAGCGGAAGCTGCAAAGTGCGTCCTCCTGTGTTCCAATTGCCATGCCGAGGTGGAGGCGGGAATCGCTACGCTTCCGGAGGCCGCCATCCGAGCGGCTTGACCCAAATAGGCAGTGTGTAGTACCTCATTCCGGGGTAGCTCAATCGGCGGAGCAGCGCCCTGTTAAGGCGATGGTTGTGGGTTCGAGTCCCACCCCCGGAGCTCGATACGTGATGAAGCCGCCTGTGGCGGCTTCGCTCGTTTCAGGGCGGCTTCGGTCGTTTCGGCCCTAGGGGAGGCGGGCCGTTGCCCTCGTCCCCAGCGCCGCCGCTGCCAACAGCAGGACGATTCCGCCCGCGGCGAAAGCGCCCGTTATCTCGCGCTCTTCTTCCTCAGTCGCCACGCGGGAGCCCAGCTCTTCGTAGAGGCCGCTCAGCTCGTCCGCGTCGTCCACCTCGAAGGCGCGGCCGCCTGACAGCTCCGCGATCCGGCGCATCGCTTCGGGGTCCGGCGGCACCGGGATCAGCGTTCCGTCAGGTGTCGTGATCGTTGCGGTCCGGGTTCCCAGTGCGACCGTGTGGATCGGGATCCCCAGGCGGCCGGACTGGCGGGCGACCGGCAACGGGTCACGGCCGGTTGTGGTCTCCCCGTCCGACAGCAGCACGATCGCCGCCGGCGGCCGGTCCTCCTCCGGGCCGTCCACCAGGCCGATGGCGGCGGCCAGGGCGTCGCCCGCGGCCGTGCCGCCGTCGGCGCTCAGGGCATCGATCAGGTCCTCGATCTCGCCGCGGTCGTCGGTCGGGGCCTCCACGGTGTGCGGATCCGTCGAGAACGCCACCGCCCCGACACGCGCCTCCTCCGGCAGCTCCTCGAGGAAGCTCAGCGCCGCGGCGCGGGCCGCCTCGAGCCGGCTCGGATCGACGTCCTCGGCGAGCATCGAGCGGGAGACGTCCGTGACGAGCACGATCGAGGCCTGTTCCTTCGGAACGGCGACGGTCGCGTGGGGCCGCGCCAGCGCGAGCGCGAGCATGGCGAGCGAGGCGAGGAACAGCGTGAGCGGAACGATCCGCCGCCACGAGGACACGCGCGGGAGAAGCGGCGCGAGGGTGGCGACCCCGGGGTAGCGCACCGCGTAGCGCCGCGCGCGACGGCGCGACAGGGAATGCGCGAGGAGCGCGAGCGGCACGACGGCGAGGGCCGCGAGATAGATGGGGGAGGCGAAGCTCACGCGAGCCTCCGGCCCAGCTGGCGCGCCCACGCGCCCGATGTCGACAAGACCACGTGCTCGGCGCCTGCTCGGCGCAGTGCGCCCGCCACCTCCGCGCGTTCGCTTCGGGCCGCCTGGGCGAAGCGCTCGCGCAGGCGCCGGTCCCGAGTGTCGACCTCGATTCTGGCGCCCGTCTCGGGGTCTACCATCGCGAGCCGGCCCACATTCGGCAGCTCCTGCTCGCGCGGGTCGCGCACCTCCACGGCGAGCACCGTGTGGCGCGCCCCCAGCGCGGCCAGCGGCCGCGCCCACTCGGCGGGCGATCCGGCGAAGTCCGAAATCGCGACGATGAGGCTCCGGATCTGGGTGAGCCGGCCGATCTTCGCGAGCGTCGTGGAGAGCCCCTCGCCGGCGGCGCCGTCCGGAGCCACTCCCTCCGCGAGGGCACGCCGCAGCCCCACCCGGGCGCCCCGGCCGCCGCGGGGCGGCAGCAGGAGCGACGCCTCGGCGCCGAAGGTGAGCAGGCCGACCCGGCCGCCGCGGCGCACGGCGAGCGCGCCGAGCACGTCCACGACGCCCTCGGCCACGTCGCTCTTCAGGCGGTCGGCCGTGCCGAACGCCATCGAGGGGGAGAGGTCGACCGCGAGCCAGGTCGTGAGGAGCCGCTCCGGCACCTGCTGGCGCACATGGGGCACGCCGGTGCGGGCGGTGGCGGCGGGATCGAGCTGGCGCACGTCGTCGCCGGGCTGGTAGGGCCGGAGCTGGGCCAGCTCCGTGCCGAAGCCGACCCCAGCAGCGCGGTGCTCGCCGGCGATCACCCCGCCCGCCCAGCGCACGAAGGCGAGGTCGAGCACCTCGACGAGCGCGCCCGGTACGGGGCCCGGACCCTGGCGCCCGGCGGGAGGCCGGAGAGCGTCCCCCGCGTAGGAGCGGCGCCCGCGCTGGCCGGCCCGGGGCCCCGCGAAGCGGCGG
>JBKGUS010000371.1:0-4468 GCA_046462295.1 Thermoleophilaceae bacterium
GCTCCTCGGCACAATGCGCCGCGGCACATACCTCATCAACACCGCGCGCGGCAAGATCTGCGACCGCGACGCGATCGTGCGGGCGCTCGAGTCGGGCCAGCTCGCCGGCTACGCCGGCGATGTCTGGTACCCCCAGCCCGCTCCGACGGATCATCCCTGGCGGACCATGGCCCACCACGGTATGACCCCGCACACCTCGGGCACCAGCCTGTCGGCCCAGGCCCGCTACGCCGCCGGCACCCGCGAGATCCTCGAGTGCTGGTTCGACGACCGCCCGATCCCGGACGAGTACCTGATCGTCGACGGCGGCAAGCTGGCCGGCACCGGCGCCCACTCCTACAGCGCCAAGGGGTGACCCGGCGGCCGAGCGGCGGCGACGGCCGCGCGCCGAACGTGCCAGCGACTGGTCCTGGAAAGCTGAGAGCATGCCTGGCTCCAATGATTCGCTCCGCTGATCAGGCCACCACCGCGTCGCTACGGCGGTGGAGGGCGGCTGCCGTCGTGAGCCCTTGTTGCATGCGGCCCACTCGGTGGCCGGCGTGAGCATCGCGCGAGGGTCCTCCGCGAAGCCCCGAGCGGCTGGCGCGTCAATGGCGGCGCTCGCCAGAGCGAATGGCGCGAGCGGCACGCGCGAGGCGGCGACAGCGATCGGCGCTGCGCGGAGTTCGGCGCCGGGCACCGAGCGTCCCTTCTGGCGGGAGGCCCTCGCGCCGTACGCGCGCCCGCACCTCGGCCGCAGCCTGCTGGACATTGCCACTTCGATCGTGCCGTACCTGGCGCTCTCGGTGCTGATGTACCTGATGTTGGACGTCTCGTACCTGCTCGTGCTGGCGCTTGCGATACCCGCCGCGGGCTTTCTGCTCCGGACGTACATCGTGTTCCACGACTGCGCCCACGGCTCGTTCCTGCCATCCCGGCGTGCCAACGCTTGGCTGGGCGTCGCTTTGGGACTGGTCGTCTTCGAGTCGTTCCTCAGCTGGCGACACAGTCATGCGGTCCATCACGCCACAGCCGGTGACCTCGACCGGCGGGGAGTCGGAGACGTCCTCACGCTTACCGCCGCGGAGTACCAGGCTTCGCCGTGGCCGCGCCGGCTGGGATACCGCCTCTTTCGAAACCCAGTCGTGATGTTTGGCCTCGGTCCGATCTACGGGCTGCTCGTGCAGCCCCGCCTCGTCTCCCGCTCCGCGCGCCCGCGCATCCGGCGCAGCGTGATCGCGACGAACATCGCGCTTGCCGCGCTGGTGGGCGTGCTGTGCTGGCTGGTCGGGTGGCGCGAGTACCTTCTGGTCCAGATGCCGACCGCGCTGCTCGCCGGTGCGGCGGGCGTGTGGCTCTTCTATGTCCAGCACCAATTCGATGACACCTACTGGCAGCGCGCAGACGGCTGGAGCTACGCCGACGCGGCGCTGCGGGGCAGCAGCTACCTGAAGCTGCCGCGGTTGCTCCAGTTCTTCTCGGGCAGCATCGGCTTGCACCATGTGCACCATCTCAGCACCAAGGTCCCCAACTACAACCTGCAGCGCGCGCACGACGGAAATCCGATCTTCCACGGCGTGCCTACGCTCTCGCTGTGGGACGGTCTTCGCGCCGTGCGGCTCAAGCTCTGGGACGAGGAGCGGGGGCGGCTGGTGACCTTCGCCGAGGCGCGCCGCGCGAACCCGCCCCAGCAGAGGCGATGGCCGAGCGCGACGAGCTCGAGTTCAGCTACTCGCTGATCGACCGCATCTTCCGGCTCAGTCTGGGAGAGCTGGCGGACTTCAGCGGAGCCAAGTACGACGGCGACTTCTCGCTGAGCCTCGAGGAGGCTCAGCGGCGCAAGCACGAGTACGTGGCCGAGCAGATCGGGATCGGACCGGGGCGTCGCGTGCTCGACCTGGGCTGCGGCTGGGGCCCGCTCCTCGATTTCGTGCGGCGCCGCGGGGGCGCCGGGGTCGGCGTCACCTTGTCTTCGGCGCAGGCGGCGGCGTGCCGGCGCCACGGCCTCGACGTTCACCTCCACGACGCCCGAGAGGTCACGCGCGACTGCTTCGGCCCGTTCGACGCCGTCGCCAGCCTCGGCGCCTTCGAGCACTTCTGCTCTCCGGAGGAGCACCGCGCCGGGCGCCAGGAAGAGATCTATCGCGGGCTGTTCGCCCGGATCGGGGGCCTGCTGCCCGACGAGGGCAGGCTCTACCTGCAGACGATGGTGTTCGGCCCGAGCATGATCCCCTTGGACCGGATCGACATCGACGCCCCACGGGACTCAGACGCCTGGTACCTCGCGCTCATGGGGCGCCAGTTCCCGGGGTCGTTCCTCCCCTTCGGCCAGGAGCAGATCGTCCGCACCGCCCGGCCGCACTTCCGGCTCGTGGCGAGCGCCAGCGGCCGGCTCGACTACATCGAGACCATCCGCCAATGGCGCAAACGGTTCGCGGCGCCGAGCGTCAGGAAGACGCTGCTCAAGCTCCAGCTGCTCCCTCGTTGGCTGACGAGCGCCGATTTCCGGCTGGCGTTCACCTCGGGCGTGAGTGCCAACAGCGTTTGCTTCGAGCGCGAGCTGTTGGACCACTATCGGCTCGTGTTCGAAAAAGAGGGTTGAGCAACCGGCGGGAGTTGGAGCTCGCCATGCTGCTCGTTGCGGCGGGTACCGCGCTGGGTCTGGAGCACGCTCCGTCGCGGGGCGGCAGCCCTAGCCTCAGCGCCCGCGTCCGTGAAAGCCCGCCAGCACCGGCCGCCTGGGAAGCTCGTCGACCCGCGGCGCGATGGGAGTGAACGAGCGCGCGCGGCAGCTCGGCAGGACTCGCTTTAGCTCGCAGCGTGCGGACAGCGGTCAACGACACACACAGGAGCGCGCAGCTCCGCGAAAGAGTATTTCCGTTGCCGGCATCGACGACGAGATCGAGCGCACCTCCGCTCAACGATCGGAGCATCGGACCACTCGGCCGACGGCCCCGCTTCGCCGCTACGCGAGTAGGCCCACTCCAGCAGACCGGCCGCAGGACGAGGCTTCCGGCGCACGGGTTCGCCCGGCGATCAGGACGAGCACACGCACGGTGTGGACGGGCGCGGACGAACACACCGGGGAGATGTGCCGGGCCCACGGGCGGCAGCAGTCATGTTGACTACAGGAATGCGCCGTTACCACGTCACAATCGCAGGCCGGTTCCCGAAGTCGAGTGTCGATCAGGGGTTGGCCGCCTTTCGCAAGCAATTCACCCAGCGAGGCGCGTGGGACGAGGGCCTGTCCGGCCTGCGGGAGGAGCTCGGGAACGTCTGGCTCTCGGTGTCATCCGAGTTCGAGGCAGCGTCACCGCGCGCAGCCGTGATGGAAGCCTTGAAGGCCTACGAGGATGACGCCCACGCCTCTATCGGCCACTTCAATGCCTTGGAGACGTATGTGCAGCCGGCGGACGAGATGCGCGGCACTACGATGCGTCGCACCTACTAGCACTAGCCCAAGCTCCACGCCCTCGGCTTCATCGTCTCGCTGACGTGGACAGGGCCACGTCCCGTAGGTATCGGCCAGAGTCGCGAGGAGTCGTGGCCGAGCGCATCGCGCAAGACTTTCATGGGCGTGCCCTCGCGAGCCATTTCAGCCGAGTAGGGGTGGCGTAGCGCGTGGGATGAACCGGCGCTTAAACGCCGGCCTGTCGGCCAGCCGCTCATGCCCAGCGGCAGTAGTCCCGGAGCGGAAGTGACGCACGACGCTGTGCGTTCGCCGGCTGCGTCCCTCGTGCGAAGTCGCTCTCGTCCTCTGAGCCGAGGGCGTGGAGGGCGCCAAGCCTCCGACGGCCCGGCCGTGATCGTTCCTGCTCGGGTAGGGCTCATGCTCTCTCGGGCGCGGTTACCGGCTCGGAGGTCCGAAGCGGACTTCTCCCGAAGCTCTCCGGCCGGGCTCTGACGACTGCGACGTGAGCGATACTTGGCGGGTCATGGCGCCGGAGGTGGAGAAGATGTAGGCGACCTTAACGCCCCGCAGCCAAGCCTCCACGCCGCGTCTCGCCACGGCCCGGTCAGCCTCAGAGGCCGAGCGCGGCGACCCTGGCTCGTTGTAACCGAGGTGGTGTGCGACCGCGTGGCGCAGGGTGCGCTCGACCTGGCGGGCGAGCAGGTCGGGGTCGGAGCCGAAGTCGCGCTCGAGCGTGTCCTGGAAGATCACGATCCGGTGCGCGGCGCGGTTGCGGGCGATGGTCGCGCCGTACGTTAGGCGCGCTGAGCATGGAGGCGAGCGACCGTCGTGTGATCGGGGGCCTGGTTCGCGGTGTCACCCGGAAGGCGACGCCCTCGCCACAGCGCCGCTCGTCCCCTTCGCCGAGCGCTCTCGGACCGAGCAGGGGTAGAGGAAGAGCGTCGGCATCATCGCCGGGTGGTGGGCTGCCCGGCCGTGGCGGTCGGCGCGGAAGGACGCATGCGCGCACGGGCGAACCGGGCGCGCAAGCGCGCCTGACGGACGCCGAACATCCGGCTACGCCAGCCCGTACGGGGC
>JBKGUS010000372.1:0-11842 GCA_046462295.1 Thermoleophilaceae bacterium
GGCGGGGAGCCAGTGGAAGTTGTCCGGCGGGCAGAGGAGGACGTCGAGGAGGCGCCCGTACTCGGAGTCGACGCCCCAGGCGGGCTCGGCGCGCGTGGTCGCTTCCATCGTCGGGTATCACCTTTCGTCGTGGGCACCGGCGAGGTGCAGAGAGTATGAGGCGAGGGTGTCGTCGGCCGCGTCGTGAAGCCGTGCACGGGGTCGCGCGGCGATGAGCGATGTCGTCCGCCGCCGCGTGGTCGTCCAGGGGCGCGTCCAGGGTGTCTTCTTCCGCGACACCACCCGCCGGGAGGCTTCGCGCCGGGGCGTGGCGGGATGGGTAACGAACAGGCCGGACGGGGCTGTGGAGGCGGTGTTCGAGGGGCCTTCAGGCGCAGTGGCCGCGATGGTCGATTTCTGCGAATCGGGTCCGCGCGGGGCGGACGTCGACCGCGTCGAGACGAGCGAGGAGAAGCCGGAGGGGCTGAGCGGGTTCGACGTGCGCTGAGCCGTCGCTCCCTTGTCACAGACATGACCCACCCGTCACCCGGGCCCGCGTAGCCTCGGGCCTCGATGGCTGGGGACTCGCGCGGAACGGTGGTCATCTGGATCGTGGCCGCGGCGCTCGGCGTCTTCGCCCTGATGCGTCTGACGGAGTCGGCAGGCGAGGACACGGGCGCGCCGGTGCGGGTGGACCGGTCGCCTGGGGCCCCGGCTGGACCGGCCCGCGGCGGCGCGGAACGGGCCGGCCTCTACGTGCACGTGGCGGGGGCAGTGCGGCGCCCGGGCCTCGTGCGGGTGCCCGCGGGGGCGCGTGTGGCCGAGGCAGTGCTGCGCGCGGGAGGACCGGGCCGGAAGGCCGACCTGACCGGCGTCAACCTGGCCGCCGAGGTGGAGGATGGTCAGCAGGTGGTGGTGCCGGTGGCGGGCGCGGTGCCAGCCGCAACGCCGGGCGAGCCTGGCGCGACGGCGGGCCGAGCAGCGGTGAAGCCGAGCCTGGGCAACGCGACCGTGGAGCAGCTCGACGAGATCGACGGAATCGGCCCGACGCTGGCCGAGCGGATCGTGGAGTACCGAACGGAGAACGGCGGATTCAGCTCAGTGGACGAGCTGCAGGACGTGGACGGGATCGGGGAGAAGCGGCTGGAGACGCTGCGCGAGGCGCTGCAGCCGTGAGCCTCAGCCCACGTGCGATTCCGGCGAGAGCGCCGCCCGCATGGCGTCGGCGCAGAGCTGCTCGAGGGGGAGGAGCATGCCGCGGAGGAGGGCGAGCGGCCCGCGATCCTCATGGCCGACCCAGTCGGCATCGTCACGCGAGTCGACGAAGGCGGCGACCGCATCGCGTAGGACCGAGAGCCGGGCGGGCTGCATCACCAGCGTGCGCAGCGCCTGCCCCGGCGGGATGCCGTCTACCGGCTCGCTCGGCGCGATGCCAGGCGCCGGATCGCTCGGCGCGATGCCGTCTGCCGGCTTGCTTCCCGGTCCTGGCTCGATGCCCTGGCCGGGGTCGACGGAGCGGACGCCGTGCTCGAGCTCGTCCTTGAGCGCTGTCAGCTCGCGGAGCTCGAGGACGTCGTCGGCGGAGATGCGCGGAGTGCGGTACCGCTCGGCTGCGATCGCGGCAACGGCACGCGCAGCTGCTGCCAACTCGTCCTCTCGAAGGTCGAAGCAGGCCAGCACTACGCGTTCGCCGTCGAGACCTTGAGAGATGTCGATGTGCGCGTGGTGCATGTCCCCCATCGAACTTATCGGCAGGTCGTGGGCCTACTGTGACTGTTCTCTCATACCCCCAGGGACTTTCGCCACACCCATCCGTCACGCGACCGTGACCGACTCGTCACATAGCTGACCCACACGGCGGTCGCCGCGGCCTAGCGTCGGCAGCCGTGGGACTGGCGGGGCGGGCGCGGTTGGTCGGGCTTGAGGCGGTCCGCAGGCCGTGGCATGTGGGGATCGGCACGTTCGCGCTCGGGCTGGCGCTCGCAGAGGCCGGCACCGGGCTGATCGCCGGAATGGCCGCGGTCGCGCTGCTCGTGCTGTCGGCCCTGCGAGCGGCGACCCTGGGCGCGACCGCCGCCGCCCTGCTGCTGTGCGGCGCCGCGACGGGCGACCTGCGCCTCGCCACCATCGACGCGCCGGCCGAGCTCGTGGACGACGGCGAGCGCGTGCAGCTCCGCACTCATCTGGTGACTCGGCCACGCCCAAGCCCGTTCGGCGCCTCGGCCGAGGTCGCCGTGACGAGCGGACCGCTGAGCGGCGCGCGCCTGCTGGTGAGGGCGGCACAATGGGCCCCGCTGCCACAGGCGGTCCGGATCGGCGAGGAGCTGCGACTCGAGGGCCGGCTGAAGGAACTGACGCCGACCGGCGACGCCGGAGAGGGCTCCGCCGGCGACTTCGACTTCGCCGCCCACCTCCGCGCGCGCGGGGTCGCGGGCGAGCTCCTCCTCGACGACGCTCGCCGCACCGGCAGGCGGCGCGGTGGTCTCGCGGGGTGGCTCGACGGCATGCGCGAGCGGGCCGAGCGGGCCGTCGTCGCGGGGATGGGGTCGGCCGACGGCGCGCTTCTTCGGGGGATGGTCCTTGGCCAGGACGAGGCCATCGACACCGCTTTGCGCGACGACTTCCGCGACAGCGGGCTCGCTCATCTCCTGGCCGTCTCCGGCCAGAACGTGATGCTGCTCGCGGCCCTCGCGCTGCCGGCCCTGATGCTCGCCGGCCTCGGTCTGCGGGCGCGGCTCGCGGCGCTCGTTGCGCTGATCGCGCTCTACGTGCCACTCGCGGGAGCCGGTCCCTCCTTGCAGCGCGCCGGGGTGATGGGGCTCGCCGGGATCGTGGCGATGGCCGCATCGCGACCCGCCTCGCGCTCGTACGCCCTGCTGTTCGCCGCGGCGGCCACGCTGGCCTGGAACCCGCGCGCATGGACCGACCCCGGCTGGCAGCTCTCGTTCGCGGCCGTCGGCGGGATCCTGGCGATCGGGGTGCCCATGTCGCGAGGCCTGCGCCGGATGGCGGAGGACCTCGTGCCGCCGCGCAGCAGCCCGGAGCGCGGCGGCCGGCCCCACGAGCGAAGGGGCGCGGCGCGGACCTCGAACGCCCCTGTCCTCGCCGCTCTTCGCCTCATCGCCGACGGCGTCGCCATCACCGTCTCCGCCACCCTCGCCACCGCGCCGCTTCTGGCGCATCACTTCGGCTCGGTGCCGCTCGTAGGGCTCCTCGCCAATCTCCTCGCCCTCCCGGCTGTCGCGCCCGCCATGTGGCTCGGCATGCTCAAGATCGCGCTCGGCCAGGCTGGTGGTGCGGGACATTCGGCTGCGGATGGTCTCGGCGCCGTCGCTGCCGTCCCCGTCGGGTACATCGCCTCGCTCGCCGAGCGCTGTGCCGACCTTCCAGGCGGGCAGCTCATCCTTCCGGTCGCTTCGCCGTTGGCGCTCCTGATCGCCTACGCGACTCTCGCGGCGGCGACCGTCACCGCCGCTCGCCTTGCCCGCCCGCTCACCACCGGCCTGCCCGAGCACACCGCCCGCTGGCGCCGCCTCCCGCGCGCTCACCGCATCGCGCTCGCAGCCGCGGCGGCGGTCGCCCTCCTCGCCGCGGCCGCTCCCGCCCTCGACGGGCCCGACCCGCCCGGCCGGCTCACGGTCCGCTTCCTCGACGTCGGCCAAGGGGACTCCACCCTCGTCCAGCACCCCGACGGCACCGCGGTCCTCTTCGACGGCGGGCCGCCCGGCGCCGGCGTCACGCGCCTCCTGCGCAAGGCGGGCGTGGAGCGGCTGGCGCTGGTCGTCGCCACCCACGCCTCACGCGACCACCACGGCGGGCTCAGCGAGGTGATCGAGCGCATCCCCGTCGGAGCCCTCCTCGACGGTGGTGACGGGACGACCGATCCCGCCTTCCGCGCGCTCCTCCGAGAGGCCGAGAGCCGCGGCATCCGCCGCATCCCGGCAACCGCGCCGCTCACGCTTCGCCTCGCCGCCGGCGCCATGCGAATCGAGCTGCTCTCCCCGCCTCCGCGCCCGCCCGGCCCCGCCCCGGAGGACCCCAATCCACGCGCTGCGGTGGCCCTCGTCAGCGCCGGTGCCTTCGACCTCCTCCTCTCCGCCGACGCCGAGAGCGACACCCTCGCCCACCTCGAAATCCCCGACGTCGACGCCATGAAGGTGCCCCACCACGGCAGCTCTGACCCCGGCCTGCCGGAGCTGCTCGACGACATTCGACCCGAGCTCGCCGCCATCGAGGTAGGCCCCAACACCTACGGCCACCCCGCGCCGTCGACCCTGAACGCGCTCGAACGGGCGGGCGTCGCGACCTACCGGACCGACCACCACGGCACCGTCACGCTCACGATCGACCGGGGACAGATGCGAGTCGACACCGAGCGCTGAGCGCCCTCCGGTGTCGCACGTAGACTGCCTGACGTGGCCGACCTGAAGCCCGCCTACCTCATCAGCGGCGACGACGACGCGAAGATCGACGCCTGGCGCGCGCGCGTCCGCAAGCGGGCGGAGGAGGAGCGCGGCCCGGGCGGACTCGAGGTGTTCGACGCCGCCTCGAGCGAGCCCGCCGAGGTCGCCACGGCGCTCGCCGCGCTCACCTTCGACCCGGGCACCCGCTACGTGCTCGTCGACGGCGCCGGTGCCTGGAAGGCCGCCCAGCTCGCCCCCCTGGAGGCCACGCTCGCCGACATGCCACCCGACACCGTCCTCGTGGCGATCGTGCGCGGCAAGCCCCTGAAGCAGCTCTGCGCCGCAATCGACAAGGCCGGCGGCGAGCACCGTGAGTACGCGGCGCCGAAGCCGTGGGAGCTGCCGAAGTGGACGGCGGAGCGGGGCCGCGACCTCGGCCTCCAGATCGACAAAGAGGCCGCCAAGGAGCTGGTCGCGCTCGTGGGCCAGAGCCAGCAGCGCCTGTCGCGGGAGCTCGAGAAGCTCGCCCTCGCGATCCACCCGCGCACGAACGTGGGCGAGGCCGACGTGGAGGCCTTCGCTGCCTCAGACACCTCTCCGCAGGCCTACGACCTCGCCGACGCCCTCGTGGCCGGCGACCTCCGTGCCACGCTCGCGCTCGCCGAGCAGCTGGAGTCTCACGGCGAGCGACCTGGCCGCTTGGTTTGGCCTGTGGTGAGGCGGCTGCGAGAGGTCCACCGCGCCGCTGCCCTGCTCGACGCCGGGATACCGGACGCCAAGGTCGGTGAGGCCCTCAAGGCCCCACCGTGGTTGGCGAAGAAGACCGTCGCCCGCGCCAAGAAGGCCGACCGAGCCGCGCTCGAGCGCGCGATCTGCGTCTTCGCCGACCTCGAGGTCGAGATGCGCGGAGGCGGCTCGGACGCCCGCCTGGACGAGGACACGGCCTTCTCGCTGGCGCTGGCCCGCGCGGCCGGCTGACCCGAGACGCCCTCAGGCGCCCGCCCCGGACGGCGGCGCCGCGTCGCTCGGCGCGTAGGGGTACCACCACTCCTTCGGCGCGATCTTCGTCTCGATGTGCACGTGCTTGGTCTCCTGGAACGCCTCCAGGCCCTCCTGGCCCAGCTCGCGCCCGAAGCCGGATTGCTTGAAGCCGCCGAACGGCCCCGCATCGTTGTCGGTCAGCGGGTCGTTGATCCATACCGTGCCGGCGCGGATCTCGCGCAGGCAGCGCACGGCCGTCTCGAGGTCGCGGGTGTAGACGTTCGCGCCCAGTCCGAACGGGGTCGAGTTCGCCAGCTTGATCGCCTCGTCGAGCGACGCCACCGGCACGATCGGCGCCACCGGCCCGAAGGTCTCCTCGCGGAGCAGGTCGGTCGAGGCGGCGGCGCCAGTCACCACGGCGGGCGCGAAGTAGTGACCCCGTGAGTGCCCCGCCCGGTCGCCGCCCACCACGAGCTCGGCGCCGGCCTCGACCGCGGCCGAGACCTGCGCGTCGACCTTGTCCCGCTGCGCCGCCGACACCATCGGCCCCACGTCCGTCGACGGATCGAGCGGGTCGCCCACCCGCAGCTCCCGCGCGTGCGACACGAACGCGTCGAGGAAGTCGTCGTACACCTCGCGCGCCACGTAGAACCGCTCCGCCGACGTGCACACCTGCCCCGCGTTCAGGTACGCCGCCCACGCGCCCCCCCGAGCCGCGACGTCGACCTCCCCCGCAACATCGGCGCACACGATGAACGGGTCTTTGCCGCCCATCTCGAGGTTCATCCGCGCCACCCGCTGGGCGCAGGCCGCCGCCACCTTCTTGCCGGTCGCCACCGACCCGGTGAAGGCGACGCCGTCGATCCGCTCGTCGGAGACGAGCGAGGCGCCGACGTCACCAGCGCCCGCCACGAGGTTGACCACCCCCGGCGGCAGGTCCGAGAAGCACGAGGCCAGCATCAGCGTCGAAACCGGCGTGAGCTCGGACGGCTTCGCCACCACGGCGTTCCCGGCCGCCAGGGCCGGCGCGAGCTTCCAGGCGAGCAGCAGCAGCGGGTAGTTCCAGGGGACGATGCAGCCCCAGACGCCGAGCGGCTCCTTCACCACGAGCGCCAGCTGCGTCGCCTCGATGGACGGGATGACCCGGCCGGCGAAGTTGCGTCCCATCTCGGCGTAGTAGTCGAACGCCGCCGCCGTCCAGCCGACCTCGTCGGAGTTCTCGATCAGGGGCTTGCCGCCCTCGAGGGTCATGGCCCGAGCCAGGTCGTCCGTTATGGCTCGCATCCGGTTGGCCACCTCGTGCAGCAGCTCGGCTCGCTCCACGGCGGGCGTCGACGCCCAGCCGCGCGCGGCCTCGCGAGCGCCCGCGATCGCCGCGTCGAGCTGGTCGGGGGAGGGGCCCCGGACCTCGACAAGCTGCTCCTCGGTGGCCGGGTTCTCGACGGCGAGCGAGGCTCCCTGGCCCTCCACCTGCTCGCCGCGGATCAGAAGTCGCGTCTCCATGGCCGGACCCTACAGCCGGGCGCCCGGACCTCGACTCAGACCGAGCACGTATGACGTCGATGAGGATCGCGCGCCTGAGAGCGCCCTTCGCCCTCGCGGCCCTGGCCGCTGCGAGCCTCGCGGGATGCCTGGGCGGTGGCGACCACCCGCCGCGCGACAGCACACCGTCCGACGCGGGCGCCCGCGCCCCGGTGACGGTCGCCGGCGTCGAACTTCACCCGGTGCCGGACGCGGTCGTAGAGGTATGCCGCGCCACACAGGCGCAAGCCGACATACCGGTGCTCTGCCCGACCCGGCTGCCGCGGCCCGTGCGCGACCTGGCCGGCTCCAGTGCGCTGCCGCCGCCGGTGCTCACGGCGTTCCCATGGCGTCGGAACGGGGTGGATATCTCATACTCGGCCGAAAGCGGGATCCCGCGCCTCGACGAGCCCGACCGCTTCTTCCACCTCCAGGTGGTCCGGCAGGACGACCCGCTCCCGCCCGGCACCCGGCCGGACGGGGTGGGAGGCCGGCCGGGTCTGCTGGCGCGGGGCACGAGCGGCAGCTACGCGTCGGAGAGCTACTTCGGGAACCACTGGCGCTTCTTCTGGAGCGAGGGAGACACCGACTACGCGGCCACGCTGCATCACTTCGGGCCGCGCACGCGGCCGCTGCTCGACTGGCTGGTCGGCGACTTGCGCCCGGCCCGCTCGCTGCGCGTGCGCAGAGACGAGCGCCCTGGCGTGCAGACCATCGACGTCCCTGTGCCGGGTCCGGTCTCCATCGCGGTCCGCGACCGCCAGATCTGGGTGGCGGGACAGGGCGACCGGTCCGCGAGCGCGTCTTGGCTGGCGCGCCTCGACGCGAGCACCGGGTGGCAGGTGGGCGAACGCACGCGGATCTCGGGCCGCGGCGGGACATCGGCGCTGCTGGCGGAGGCGGGCGGCGTCTGGATCGCCCACCGCGGCACAGGCCTGCAGCTGATCGGCCCCGATTCACCCGTGCCGGTGGGCGGCTTCGGCCGCCCGCGCGAGACCGTGGGCATCGCGCGGGTGGCCGGGTCGCTGTGGCTCCTGGACTTCGGCGACTGGCCCGCCTCGCGGCACCGGGGCGAGGTGCTCGACGCAGGAGGCGAGCGCCGGATACCGGTCGGCCGCGCACCCGCCGCCGTCGCCGCTGCCGGCGGCCACCTGTGGGTGACGAACAACCTGGACGACACGCTCACCCGGATCGACCCCGCCGCCGGGCGCCCCGTGAAGACGATCCCGGTCGGCAACGGGCCGGTCGGCCTGGCGGCCGGGTACGGCGCAATCTGGGTCGCGACCACGGAGGACCACAGCGTGAGCCGCGTGGATCCCGAGCACGGCGTCACAGCCACGATCCCGGTGGGCCGCGGCCCGCGCGGCGTGACCGCCGGCGCGGGCGGCATCTGGGTGACGGGCAGCCTCGACGACACCGTCAGCCGTATCGATCCACGCACCAACCGCGTCGAGGAGACGATCCCGGTCGGCGCGGGGCCGACGGCCGTCGCCGTCGGAGCGGGGGCAGTCTGGGTCGCGAACAACCACGACGCCAGCGTCACGCGGATCGTGCGTTGACTACGACGAGGAGAGCACGCCGCGCCGCACCGTGTCCGGCTGTATTCCATCCCCCCGGCGCCGAGCGTCGAGAAGTGGCGCGTAGGGACCTGCGCGCCCGACGGGTCCGGGAACGACTGCTCCTGCACGGCGTCCGCCGCATCGGACAGCCAGCCGAAGTAGTGATCGAACGAGCGGTTCTCAATCATCAGCACGACGAAGTGGTCGATCTCGAGGTTGCGCGGCGAGGGCAGCGTGCGAGCGGAGGCCGCGGCGGCCTCGCTCAGCAGGGTCGACGTTGGCAACGCGGCGGCGCCTGCCAGCCCTGCCGCGTACGCGGTGCTCTCGAGGAAGTCGCGCCGTGACAGCTCCCCTGCCATCGAGGCTCACCTACCCAGGCGGCGCCAGGGCGATGCGAACGTTCCGTGAACGAGCGGCGCTACGAGAGCCGCGAGCGAATGCGCGCCGCGCGCGCCTTCTTCCGGGCGCCGTTGTTGCGGTGCAGCGCGCCCGTCTTGACCGCCCTGTCGATCCTTGAGACTAGCGAGCGGTACTCGTCGTCGGCGGTGGCGGAGTCGTCCTTGCCGACCGCGTCCTCGAGCCTGCGGAACCACGTCTTCACCTGAGAGGTGCGGCGGCGGTTCTCGATCCGCTCGCGCTCCGCCCGGTGGATCCGCTTTTCTTGTGAATGGATGTTGGCCACGGCGGCGGACAACTCTAGCGGGTGACGACCGACACGCCCGGGCGCCAGGGCCACGCCCGCCGGCTCGCCCGCAACACGGCGTTCTTCTCGTTCGCCACCGGACTGTCGCGCCTACTCGGGCTGGCCCGCGAGGTCGTGGCGGCCTACATGTTCGGCGTTTCGGCGGCCATGTCGGCCTTCACGATCGCCTTCCAGGTCCCCAACCTGGTGCGCGCCCTGTTCGCGGACTCGGCGCTGCAGGGGGCCTTCCTCCCGGTCTTCACCGAGCTGCTCGAGAAGGGCGAGCGCAAGGAGGCGTTCCGGGTCGCCTCCAGCCTGTTCTTCCTGATCTGCCTACTGCTCGGCGCCGTCACGGCGCTGTTCGTGCTGTTCGCCGAGCCGCTCATGAGCCTGTTCGCGCCCGGCTTCGACGACGACCCGGCGCTCAAGGACTTGACGGTCAACCTCGCGCGGCTGATGTTCCCGATCGTCGTGCTGCTCGCGCTGAGCGGCCTCGTGGTCGGCATGCTCAACTCCTTCGAGCACTTCGCGGTGCCCGCCCTCGCACCGGTGGCCTGGAACGTGGTGATCATCGCCACGCTCGTCGGCCTCACGCCGGTGCTGTCGGAGGACGACGAGATCTACGCCTACGCGATCGGCATCCTGGCCGGCACCGTGGTGCAGTTCGTGCTGCCGCTGCCCTGGTTGCGCGGCCGCGGCGGCAGCTTCACGCTCCGGCTCGACTGGCGCGACGAGCGCGTCCGCCGGGTGCTGAAGCTGATGCTGCCGGTCACGATCGCGCTGGGCCTGATCAACCTGAGCCTGCTGATCAACTCGCTGTTCGGCACGCTGGTCTCGGAGGAGGCGCCGGCGGCGATCGACAAGGCCTTCCGCATCTACCAGCTGCCGCAGGGCCTCTTCTCGATCTCGGTCGCCACGATCCTCTTCCCGACCCTGTCCCGCTTCGCCGCCCACGGCGCGCGCGACGACCTGCGCCGGACGATGGGGAACGGCGTGCGGCAGATATGCCTCTGGCTGATCCCGAGCGCCGTGATCATGGCCGTGCTGGCCGAGCCGATCACGCGGCTCGTCTACGAGCGCGGGGCCTTCGGCGCGGAGGCCACCGACCTCACCTCAACCGCAATGCTCTGGTGGTCGATCGCGCTCCCCTTCCAGGGCGTCAGCCTGCTGCTGTCGCGCACCTTCTTCAGCCTCCAGCGCCCGTGGGCCACCACGGCGCTGGCGGGACTCAACCTCGTGGTGAACGCGGCCCTGGCGGCGGCCCTGTACGGGCCCTTCGAGATCGCCGGCATCGTGGTCGGCACCGTGGCGGGGACGATCGCGATGTGCGTGGCGCAGGCGTGGATCCTGCGCGGCGAGCTCGGTGGCGTGGAGGGGATGCGCACGCTCGGGGCGGCGTTGAGGATGCTGGCGGCGGGGGCCCTGCTGGGCGGCGTGGCCTACGCCTCGTGGTACGGGCTCGACGAGGCGCTCGGCCGCGCGCTGGCCGCCCAGGCGCTTGCCGTGCTGGCCGCGATCGCCGCCGGCTTCGCCGCCTATGCCGCCGCCGTGTGGGCGCTGCGCGTGCCGGAGGCGCGCCAGGTCCGGCAGCTCCTCGTTAGCCGAGGCCGCCCCGGGGGGTAAGAGGCCGTCCATGGCGCCTGACGAGAGAATGGACGTCGAGGCACAGGTCGAGTGCCTGAACCGCGCCCTCCGGCTTCAGCACCGCTCGGTGTTGCTCTACTCGCTGACCGCCGGCAGCGTGATCGGCCTCGAGTACCAGGCCCACGCCGACAAGATGCGCGAGCACTCGCTTGCCGAGCTCGAGGACGCCACGCGCCTGGTCGAGAAGATCACGGCGCTCGGCGGCGAGCCCACCACGGACGTGGCGCCGATGGAGTTCTCGGAGGACCCGGCCGAGGCGCTCGACAAGCTGATCGACTGCGAAGGGGAGACGCTCGAGGCGCTGCAGGCGGCGATCGAGCCGACCGGCCGCGAGGCCGCCTCGGAGGCCGTGGAGCATCGGCTCGAGCACATGATCATGCGCAAGCAGGAGCAGGTGGACTACCTGCTGCGCGCGCGGCGCCGGCCCTAGTTCTCCGCGGCCCCCTGCTGCGGACCGTTGCTCGTCGTTCCCAGATTGGTCAGCCGAGAAGGAGGGAGAAAGTGGTCACCTGCATCGCGGCCTTCGACGTGCCGCTGCGCGGCGCGCTCAGGCCGCGGCGTCCGTAACGGCCCGCTCGGCGTCCGCTGCCGAGGCGTACACGCGTCCGTAGACGACCCGCCCGTCGCGCACGCGGAAGACCCAGCCCGTCGAGCCCTCCACGATCCGGGCCGGCGAGCGGGCGCTGACGCGTCCGGTCACGAGGATGCTGTCGCCCACCTCGCGGAACTTGCTCGGGCTCAGGCGCAGGTCGTCCCAGACGAGCGCGACGTCGCGGAAGTACTGCCGGATGCCCTCGTGCCCGCGGTAGGGCTCGGTCCGCCCGGCGTAGTCGCTGGTCACGGTGGTGAACTCGAACTCGGGATCGACGAGGTCGAGCACGCGTTCGAGATCGCGCTCTGCGAAGGCCGCGAACACGGCCTTGACCACCGCTACGTCATCGCCTGCCACGAGTCCGAGTCGGAGTTTCGCAGCATCGCCGCCATACTCGAAGATCCATGGCGGCTCCTGCGAGCAACATCCGCAATTTCTCGATCATCGCGCACATCGACCACGGCAAGTCGACGCTGGCCGA
>JBKGUS010000373.1:0-5897 GCA_046462295.1 Thermoleophilaceae bacterium
TCGTGGCACTGGTGCCTGCGCCAGGCCATCGAGCGCGAGATGCACTCGCTGCCCTGGCGCGACCCCAAGCCCGGGGCCCACGTGGTCCGGGCCGCGCTGTTCTACGTCTGGAGCCAGGTCGGCTCCGGCGTCATGTGCCCCGTGTCCATGACCTACGCGGCGATCCCCGCCCTGCGCGAGAGCGCCGAGCTGGCCGCCGAGTGGGAGCCGCGCCTGACCCGTCCGAGCTACGCCGACGGCGCACTCGCCGGGATGGCGATGACCGAGAAGCAGGGCGGCTCCGACGTCCGCGCCAACACCACCCGCGCCGAGCCGCATGGCGACGGCACGTACGAGCTCACCGGCCACAAGTGGTTCTGCTCCTATCCGCCCTGCGACGTCTTCCTGACCCTCGCCCAGGCGCCCGGCGGCCTCTCCTGCTTCCTGTTCGAAGGCCGCGACCCGGGCTTCCGCATCCAGCGCCTCAAGGACAAGCTCGGCACCCGCTCGCTTCCGTCGAGCGAGGTGGAGTTCCACGGGGTGCGCGGCCGGCTCATCGGCGAGGAGGGCCGCGGCGTGGCGACGATCATCCGCATGGTCAACCACACCCGCCTCGACTGCCTGCTCGGCTCCGCCGCCTCCATGCGCTGGGGCGTCGTGCAGGCCGTCCACCACGCCCGGCACCGCAGCGCGTTCGGGAAGCACCTTGCCGAGCAGCCGGCGATGCAGAACGTGCTGGCCGACCTGGCGGTGGAGTCCGAGGCCGCCACCGCGGCGGCGCTGCGCATCGCCCGCTCGTACGACGGCGAGCACTCAGCTTTTCGCCGCTTTGCGACCGCGGTCATGAAGTACTGGGTCTGCAAGCGCGCAGCACCCCACGCCGCGGAGGCGCTCGAGTGCCTGGGCGGCAACGGCTACGTCGAGGAGTCGGGGATGCCGCGCCTGCTGCGCGACTCCCCGCTCAACTCCATCTGGGAGGGCTCGGGCAACGTGGCGGCGCTCGACGTGCTGCGCGCCACGGTCAAGGAGCCAGAGGGCCTGCCCGCCTTCCTCGCAGAGTGCGAGCTGGCCCGCGGCGGCAACCGCCTGCTCGACGCCCAGCTCGACCGGCTGCGGTCGGCCGCCGCCCCGGAGGAGCCGCAGTTCGAGGCTCGGCGGCTGGTGGAGGAGCTGGCGGTGGCGCTGCAGGCGAGCCTGCTGGTGCGCCACGCGCCCGAGCCGGTGGCCGACGCCTTCTGCGCGGGGCGGCTCGGGGAGGGCGGGCGGGTGTACGGGACGTTGCCTTCCGGCGTGGATGCGGGCGCGATCGTGGAGCGGGCCCTGGCGACGTAAGCGCCTGCTCGGGGGCGGCGCTTCCGGCGGACGACGGGCTAGGAAGGGGCGGGTCCGGGGCCTCGCGTGAGCAGGCTAGTCGTCGCCATCGCGGCCGTCGTCTTCCCGATCGTCGCCGGGCCCCCCGTCCAGCACGTCACGGCCGTCACCGCCGTCCAGCCGGTCGTCGCCGCGGCCGCCTGAGAGCGTGTCGTCGCCGTCTCCGCCCTCGAGCCGGTCGTCGCCGCGGCCGCCTGAGAGCGTGTCGTCGCCGTCGTCGCCCTCGACGCGGTCGTCACCCCGGCCTGCGCACACCACGTCGTCGCCGCGGTCGGCCTCGATCCGGTCGTCGCCGCCGCGTGCCACGATCACGTCCGCGCCGCTAGTGCCCTCGATGCGGTCGTCGCCGCGGGTCCCGACGATCGTCGCCTCGCGGCCCAGGCACTCGGGCGCACTGCGCTCGTCCGCGATGCCGACGATGCCGGCGTCGTGGTCGGAGGAGCGGTAGGGGTCGGGCGAGTAGAACGGCTCCGGACCGGAGTACTGGAACGCGTCCGGCTCGTCGGCGTTCAGGTGCCAGACGCCGGCGCCCGTCACCTTCTCGGCGAGCGACGACGTGGCGAGCGCGTGATCGAGCACGCCCTGGGCGCCGTCGAACACGTACGAGTAGCGGTCGGCAGCCGTGAGCTCGCGCTCCAGCAGGTTCACCAGGCCGCCGCCGGTGAGGACGTCGATCGGATCCTCACGGCTGTAGCTGTTGAGGTCGCCGGTGACCAGCACGTCCTCGTCGCCGCTCGACTGCCTCAGCTGCTCCACGAAGCGCAGCTCCGCCTGCGCCTGCGCCACCCGGTCGGCGTTGTAGCAGCCCTGCCCGTCGCCCTGGTCCGCGTTGGCGCCGCTGGCGCCGCCGCAGGACTTCGACTTGAAGTGGTTGCCGACCACCGTGAACACCTCGTGCTCGCCCCGGAACGTCTGCGCCACGGGCACGCGGGCGTTGCCGAACGCCGGATCGGGGAACGCCACCGACGCGCCCACCGTCTCGACCGCCGCCGGCTGGTAGATCAGCGCGACGCGGATCTCGTCGGTGTTGCCGTACGGCTCGGGCGCCGGCACCGCGGCCCAGCGCTCGGATCCCGCGTCCTCGTTCAGCGCGGCCACCAGCGTCTCGACCGCCGTGTCGGGATCGGCGCTCGCCTCGTCGCTCGTGTCCTGGATCTCCTGCAGCGACACCACCTCGGCCCCGAGGCCGTTGATCGCCTCGACGATCTTGGCCTCCTGCTGCTCGAACTCGGCCGCGTTCGGCGCGCCGCGGTCGTCGGCGCCGCCGAAGGTGATGAAGTAGTTCAGGACGTTGAAGCTCGCGACCTGCATGTCGCCACCCACGTCCGGCGCGGCCGGGCGCGGGTTCCGCTCGGCGAACCCGACCGTCCCGGTCGGCTGAATCCGGTAGGCGCCGAAGCCGTAGGAGAGCACGCCCTCGAGCGCCGTGACGGTGTCGCCGCGCCGCACCGTGTCGCCCGGCGCGATGTAGCGGACCGGCTGCTCCCCGGTTCCGTCGCGGCCGTCGTCGAGAAGGATCGAGCGGCTTGCGTTGTCGGCGGCCGCCTGCACGGCCGGCGCGCCCGGCTCGGCGAACTCGGTCGGCGTGAGCAGCGGACCGCCCGAGGCGAGCAGCACCTCGCCGAAGTCGTCCACGTTCCGGGTCTCGGTGGCCGCCAGGGCGTCCTGGGCCACGATGCGCATGCCCTCGAGCCGCTCACGCGTCGCCGCATCCGACGGCAGCGTCAGCGGCGTGGCCGCCGGCTGGGCGCCGCCCTCGGCGCAGATCGTCAGCCCCGTCACGTCGCTGAGCTCGGTGAGGCCGAAGAACTCGACGACGGTCCCGGCCACGCGGATCGTGTCGCCGGCCTCGAGCTCGGGCGCGTTCGGCACGGATACGAACAGGCCGTCCGAGGTCTCCGCCAGTCCGTCGCCTTGCGGATCCTGGATGAAGACGCCGCCCAGGTCGCCCGCGCCCGTCTCGCCCTCGAAGTCGCCGACCACGACGCCCTCGACCGTGACGTCCTGGCCCGCCATCGGGCTCTCGTCGCCGGAGCCTTGCACCTCGTAGGTGGGCGTCGAGGACAGGTCGCACGAACCCGCCTCGGGCAGCTCGCCCGGATCGGGCGGATCCTCGCCGCTGGCGCCGTCGAAGGTCTGCCCGGCGTTCAGCGCGCCGAAGCTCTCGGTGCGCGGGCCGGTCCAGGCGAAGTCATCGTCGGAGTCGCCTGTCCCGGTCAGCTGGAGCGACTGGTCCGCGCCCGTCGTGTCCGGCTCGAGCACGCCGATGTCTGTCGACTGCATCCCCGCGGCGGGCCCGTTCGTCGCGGCGAACTCGCCTTCGTACGAAAGGAACTGGCGCACCGTCCCCGCCACGTCCACGAGGGCGACGCCGTCCGGTGAGCCGTTCTGGATGCCGTTGGCGGGGTACTCGAGCACGGTCACGCGGCTGGCGCCCACCGTGCCGCTCAACTCGCGCGTCCCGTACGACGTGCCGCCGTTCCCGTTGTAGAGCACGACGTCCCAGCCGGTCAGGTCCGTCCCCTGCGGGGCGGCGATCTCGATCGCCTCCCCGGCGTCGGTCCCGCTGTTGTCGTAGTGCAGCTCGTTGACGAAGACGCTGGTCTGGGCGTGAGCGGTTCCGGCCAGGAGCATGGCGGCGACGAGCGCCAGGACCCCTGCCAAGGTGCGAGTAGGCATGGTGCGTGAAGGTAGCGCCGCGATCGCGGCTCGCGTTACCCGGCTGTGATCCGTAGGCTGCCGCCGTCGTGGAGACGCTCGACTACCGCGTCGACGGGCGCATCGCCCGCATCACGCTGAACCGGCCCGAGCGCGGCAACGGCATCACGCTCGCCATGCCGCGCGAGCTGGCGGAGTGCCTCGAGCAGGCGAACCTGGACCCGGCGGTGCACGTGATCGCGCTGGCCGGCGCGGGCAAGGGCTTCTGCGGCGGCTACGACCTGGTCGAGTTCACCGAAGGCGGCACGCTGCCGAACCACGACCCGTCCGAGCCGTGGGACCCAGTCGTCGACTGGCAGATGATGAGCCGGAACCTGCGCGGGTTCATGAGCCTGTTCCACTCGGACAAGCCAGTGGTCTGCAAGGTCCACGGCTTCTGCGTGGCCGGCGGCACCGACATGGCGCTGTGCTCCGACCTGCTCGTGATCGCCGACGACGCCCGCATCGGCTACCCGCCCGCCCGGGTCTGGGGCGTTCCCACCTCGGCCCTGTGGGCGTTCCGCACGGGCGACCAGCGCGCCAAGCGGCTGCTCTTCACGGGCGACCTGATCGACGGCGCCACCGCGCTGGAGTGGGGCCTCGCCGTGGAGGCGCCGCCGGCGACCGAGCTGGACGATCGCTTCGAGGCGCTCGTCGAGCGCATCGCGCTCACGCCCGTGAACCAGCTTGTGATGATGAAGCTGCTGGTGAACCAGGCCCTGTTCGCGCAGGGCCTGCAGGCAACCCAGACGCTCGGCGTCTTCTTCGACGGCATCGCGCGGCACACGCCCGAGGGCTACGAGTTCGCCCGCCGGGCGGCCGAGGCGGGCTTCAAGCAGGCCGTCGAGGAGCGCGACGCCCCCTACGACGGATAGGGTCCGTGCGCACTCGGGCCGAGCCGAGTGCTTCGGCCCGGCGCGCAACTTTCACACCGCTCTTACGTTGTGACGGCCATGACCTCGTGGATTCGCGGCGCGCTGGTCTGCGCGCTCATGCTCAGCCTCGTCCTGGTTCCGACTGCGGCGGCGAACGGCGGCCAGCGCAAGAAGCCCGTCGACGTGACGGTCATGACGCGCAACATCTACCTGGGCGGAAACATCTTCCATCCCATCGGCTCCCAGGACCTCGCGGAGTTCGAACGCCGCGCCGGCGAGCTGTGGGCCGAGGTGCAGGGCACCGACTTCGTCGGCACCCGTGCGGCGCTGCTGGCGCGCGAGGTCAGGCGCACGCGGCCGGACTTGATCGGGCTGCAGGAGGTGGCCCTGTGGCGGCGAGGTCCCGACGGGGTCAAGGACGGCGCGACGACGCCGGCCACGCAGGTGGTCTACGACTTCCTGAAGACCTTCCGCCGGCGGCTGGCGCGCCTCGGGCTGCGCTACGCGGTCGCGGTGAAGCAGCGCGAGGCGAACATCGAGGCGCCGATCGACGCGGGCTACGACGTGCGCCTCACCATGTACGACGTGATCCTCGTCAAGAAGCGGAAGCGGCTCCGCGTCACCCGGCGCCTGAAGGACAACTACGACACCGAGGTCAGCGTCCCCACCCCTGCCGGCACGCTCACCAGCCGGCGCGGCTGGACCGCGGTCGACGTGCGCTTCAGGGGCAAGCGCTTCCGCTTCGTGAACACCCATCTCGAGGCCGCCGGCGACGATCCGCGCGAGGCGCAGGCCCGCGAGCTGATCGCCCGCGGCGGCCCGCTGCGCGGCAAGCGCCAGTACATCGTGGTCGGCGACTTCAACTCCGACCCGAACGGCACCGAGTCCCCGTCGGGGGCCTTCGACATCCTCGAGGGCTTCGGCTTGGTCGACGAGTGGCCGCGCCGCTTCGGGCCTGGCTTCTCGTGCTGTCTC
>JBKGUS010000374.1:0-13158 GCA_046462295.1 Thermoleophilaceae bacterium
CCCGGCGACCCCGGCGGGCACGGCGGCCCCGGCGGCCCCGGCGGGCCCGGCGGCCCCGCCGACAGTGACCGCGCCGCCGCCCCCGCCCTCGTGGCGCCCGATGCCTTCAAGGGCACGTTCTCCGACCCCGACGTCGCCGCCGCCATCGCCGCCGGGCTGCGGGAAGCGAGCCGCGAGGCCGAGGAGCTCCCCGTGGCCGACGGCGGCGAAGGCACCATGGACGTCCTCCTCGTCGCGCTCGGCGGCGAGCGTCGCACGGCCGAGGTGAGCGATCCGCTGGGCCGGCCCGTCGAGGCCACCTTCGCGCTCATCGAGGACGGCGAGGTGGCCGTCGTCGAGACCGCCCAGGCCAGCGGCCTCGGCCTCGTCGACGAGGACGAGCGCGACGCCTGGTCCGCCTCCACGCGTGGCACGGGCGAGCTGATCGCCGCCGCCGTCGAGGCGGGCGCGCAGCGCGTCATCGTGACCGTCGGCGGGTCCGCCACCACCGACGGCGGCGCCGGCGCGCTCGAGGCGCTCTCGGACGCCGGCGTCAGGGTCGAGCTCGACGTCCTCTGCGACGTCCGTACCCCCTTCGAGCAGGCACCCCGCATGTTCGGCCCCCAGAAGGGCGCCAACCCGACAGTCGTGAAGCGCCTCGAGGGCCGCCTCGACACCCTTGCGAGCACCTTCCGCCGCGACCCGCGCGGAAAGCCGATGACCGGCGCCGCCGGCGGCCTGTCGGGCGGCCTGTGGGCCAGGCACAACGCCCGCCTCCACCACGGCGCCTCCTACGTGCTCGACGCGATCGGTTTCGACGAGCGCATGCGGGCGGCCGCCTTCGTGGTTACCGGCGAGGGCCGCATCGACGAGCAGACGCTCGAGGG
Source organism: Thermoleophilaceae bacterium (assembly GCA_046462295.1). Classification (GTDB taxonomy): domain Bacteria; phylum Actinomycetota; class Thermoleophilia; order Solirubrobacterales; family Thermoleophilaceae; genus JACVRW01. The sequence continues at coordinate 867 of JBKGUS010000374.1, forward strand.
CAAGGTCGTCGGCGAGCTCGCCACCCGCTGCCGCCAGAACGGCGTGACCTGCCACGCCGTCGTCGGGAGCATCGGCCTCGACCCGTTCGAGCAGCGCATCCTCGACCTGGCGTCGGTCACCGAGGCCACGACGCTCGACGAGCTGAAAGCGGCCGGCCGCCGGCTGGTCGAGTAGTCAGGCAGGCACGAAGCGGCTAGGCGCCGGCCGTGCGCCGCTCCACGGACGCCGAGTAGGCACGCGGCCGGAAACGCAGGATCGGATCCTCCGAGAGCTCGATCCCGGGGATCACGCGGGTGGGGTCGAACACGAGGATGTCGCCGTCGCGCTCGCGCTCGGTGTCGGGACCGGTCAGCAGCAGCCGCCCCACCTCGACCTGCTCGCGCTCCGCGGGCCAGGCCACGGTGGGATCGTCGATGTCGTCACCCTGATCGGCGAGGATCACGATCAGCCGGAAGGCGGACTCACCGCGCGACAGGACCTCCTCCTGGAGGTAGTCGCGCCCGCGCGCCTTGGCCTCATCGCCCGGAAGAGTGCGCTCGCCCGCCTCGGGCTCCCATCGGTAGCGCACCCAGCGTGAGGCGCCGCCGGCGTCGTCCCACCGGAAGGAGTGGATCGCGTTGTAGGTGCAGGTGGCGTAGCTCTCGGGCGGGTCGGCGCCGAGCGCGGCCTGGATCGCCGGCAGCGCCTCGGGGTGGGCGCCGAGGAAGTCCGGCATGAGCTTCTCGGGCTCCAAGCGCGCCTTCGTGAACGCGATGAAGTCCTCCGGCGTTCGCACGAAGAAGCACGGCAGGCTCAACGCCACGACGTCCGTCTTGCTCCCGTCGGGCAGGTACATCTTCACCGCCATCCCGCGACCCTCGCGGGCGAAGTCGGGGATGCGGGGGTCGCCGCCGCCGTTCGAGAAGCGGACCGTCACGCGCGAGGACTCGCCCTGCATGTGGGCCGCCGTGGTGAGCTCGCTCGCATCCGCGGACGGCGTGAACGTGCCCGTCAGCAGCGTGCCCTTGGCGTGCGCCGCGCGGTGTCCGGCGTGGACCCCCGAGATCGCGTTGATCGCGTCGACTGCCTCCTCGGCAAGCGCGTCCATGGGCGGACCATAACCCTGAAAGCGACGGGCGCTCCAGACTGGAGCGCCCGTGCTGCCTCACCCGTGCGACGGGGACGGCCTGCATCCGGCCGGCCACCGCCGCGGTGCTCCACCGATTGTAACGTTGGTCACGAGTTATCGCGACTCTGCAAGCGCGCGCACGACGGCCTCGTAGAACCCCTCGCTCATCGCCGCCTCGGTGCGCTCCGCGCCGGGCGGCAGGGGCGCGTCGCCCACCACGGCGTTCGCCACCAGGAAGAAGCGACCGACGATCTCGGCGACCTCCAGGTCCTCGCGCGAGTCGCCCACCCCGATGCACTGCTCGGGCGAGTAGCCGCGCGCCCGCATGTGGGCGCGGACGGCACCCGCCTTTGAGGCCGCGGCCGGGATCAGGTGGAACGTGTGCGTGTCCGGTCCGATCTCTCCGTTGTCCACCAGGCGCAGGCCGGTGTGGCCCTCGGCGGCCAGCAGGTGGTTCGCCTCACGCGCGTCGATCAGCCCGCGGAACAGATGCGACACCTCGCGGTCCAGGTGCCACGGCGCGTGGTGCTCGAGCCGCCCCGCGTATCGGTCGAGCAGCAGCGCCGGCGCGCCGGTCTCCTCGATCTGCCGGTGGATGGTCCGCCCGTCCTGGGGCTGGAGGTCGCCCGTGAGGAAGGTGAGCTCGCCGTCGATCACCATCCCCGAGCCGACCTCGAAGATGTACGAGGTCTGGCCGAGCAGCCGCGCGTCCTCCATCACCTGGGCGCGCCGGCGGCCCGACTTGATCACCACCTCTGCCCCGGCCCGGTGACAGGCCTCGAGGGCACGCGCGGCGAGCAGCGTGAACTCGCCCTCCGCGGTTCGGAAGAGCGAGGCGCCCTTGCCGAGGAGGGTGCCGTCGAGGTCGGTGTAGACGCATCTGATTCCCACTACGCGCGAGCGCGCAGAGTGGCATACGGCGGCCGTTCGACGAGCTCCACCTGGATCAGGCGGCCGTCGGCCGTCTGGAGCGGCGGGGCATGGTCGTCGGCCAGCCGGCCGTCTGCTCGCAGGCGCTCGAGCACCACGCGCAGCACCGCGTAGGCCATCGGCCCCAGCGCGGGCAGCGACTGGTGGTGGTTGTGACGTACCTCGAGGTCCACCTGGGCCATGCCCTCGGTACCGCCGAGGGCGTCGCGCGCATGCAGCAGCATCGATGTCTCGATGGCGTATCCGGTGGCGAACGGCAGCCGGTCGAAGAAGGAGCGCCGGCCGGCCACCTCGCCCGCGAGCGGCTGGATGAAGGCCGCGAGCTCGGGATAGAAGGCCGACAGGAGCGGACGCGCCGTGAGCTCGGTCACGCGCCCGCCGTCCAGCGGCCGCTCCTCGCCGTCCGGGGTGATGAAGGGGCGCCGGAAATAGCCCTTGACGAACTGGACGTCGCTCTCGCAGATGAGCGGCCCGAGCATGCCGCTCGCGAAGTGGGGCGAGAACTGGCGCGTGTCCGAGTCGAGGTAGACGACCAGCTCGCCCCGCGCGACAGCGAGCGCCCGCCACATGGCGTCGCCCTTCCCGAGCGCCTGGCCGAAATCGGCGAGCAGCTCCGACTCCTGATGGACGTCGGCGCCGAGCCCCGCCGCGATGTCGGCGGTCCCGTCTTGGGAGGCCGCGTCCACCACCAGGATCTGATCGATCAGGTCGCCGAGCGTCTGCAGGCGCGACACGATCTCGCCGATCGTGTCGGCCACCTCGCGCGTCGGGAGGACGACCGTGACTGTCTCCCGCTTGCGCTCGCGGAGCAATTCCAGCGGGAACTGCGAGTGATGAAAGGGGCGGATCAACTCGGTCGTACTATGGCAATCCGTGCACCGTGTCCAGCCCACCTACCCTTGGCAGCCGCTGCTTGAAACAGGGGCGGAAGAGGAGCTGGTGGCGACGTCTCTGGAGGCCGCTCGCGCCGGAATCGTGACACCGCTTCCCGAGGATGTCCATCCCTCCCTCCGCAAGGCGCTCGCGAGTGCCGGAATCGAGTCACTCTGGTCTCACCAGGCCGACGCCCTCGACTGTGCCCGTAGCGGGCACACCATCGTCACCACAGGCACGGCGAGCGGGAAGTCGCTCGCCTTCAACCTGCCCGTTCTCGACACCTTGGCGGCCGACCCTGCCGCCCGCGCGTTCTACCTCTACCCCACGAAGGCGCTCGCCCAGGACCAGGCGCGCAAGCTCTCCCAGCTCGGGGGCCGCTTCCTGCGCCACGCGATCTACGACGGCGACACCCCGCGCGAGGAGCGCCGCGCGATCCGCCAGCGCTCGAACCTGATCCTCACCAACCCGGACATGCTCCATGTGGGCGTCCTGCCGAACCACAGCTCCTGGGGCGACCTGCTGGCGAACCTGGCCTGGGTGGTCGTGGACGAGGCGCACGTCTACCGCGGGGTGTTCGGCTCGCACGTGGCGAACGTCCTGCGCCGGCTTCGGCGCCTCGCGCGCGCCTACGGCGCCGAGCCGCGCTTCGTGCTGACGAGCGCGACGATCGCCAACCCGGTCCAGCTGGCCGAGGGACTCACCGGGCTCGAGATGCAGCTCGTGGACCACGACGGCGCGCCCCACGCCGAGCGCGAGGTGGTGATGTGGAACCCGCCGCTCGTGGACGAGGCGCTTGGGAAGCGGGCCTCGGCGCTGTCCGAGGCGGCGATGCTGCTCGCCGGCCTCGTGGAGCGCGAGGTGCGAACGATCTGCTTCCTCAAGTCGCGCCGCGGCGTGGAGCTGATCCAGCGCTTCGCGCGCCTGCGGCTCGAGGACGCGGGGCGGCACGACCTGGCCGAGCGGATCGCGCCCTACCGGGCCGGCTACACGCCGATGCAGCGGCGGGAGATCGAGCGCCGGCTGTCCGAGGGAGAGCTGCTGGCGGTGGTGGCGACGGACGCGCTCGAGCTCGGCATCGACGTGGGCGACCTCGACGCCGCCCTGTGCGTGACGTTTCCCGGGACGGTCGCGTCGCTGCGCCAGATGTGGGGGCGGGCGGGGCGGCGCGACACCGGCCTCGCCATGTACGTGGCCGGCGAGGACGCGCTCGACCAGTTCTTCTGCCGCCACCCCGACGAGTTCCTCGAGCGGCCGGTGGAGCGGGCCATCCTCGACCACGAGTCGGAGGAGATCCACCTGGCGCATCTGGGCGCCGCCGCGTACGAGCTGCCGTTGACGCCGGAGGACGAGGACGTGTTCGGCGAGCGCTGGGAGGAGCACGCGCAGCGGCTCGTGAAGCAGGGCCGGCTGCGCGAGCGGGGCGGCCGCTACCTGCCGCGCGGGCCCGGCTACCCGGCGGCGCGGATCGCGCTGCGCTCGGCCTCGCCGGACTCGGTGGCGATCGTGGAGTCCACCGGCGGCGAGGTGATCGGGACCGTGGAGTCGGCCCGCGCGCACTCGGCGGTGCACCCGGGCGCGGTCTATCTGCACATGGGCGCCGCGTACGAGGTGGAGGACCTCGACCTGCGCGGCCACCGCGCGCTCGTGCGGCCCTTCGATGGCGACTGGTACACCCAGCCGAAGAAGGAGTCGGAGACCTGGATCGAGCAGGTGCGGGAGAGCCGCTCGTGCTGCGGGGTTGAGCTGTCGTTCGGGATCGTGTCGGTGACGGAGCAGGTGGTCGCCTACCAGAAGAAGCGCGTGGCGGACCACTCGGTGATCGACCTCTTGGCGCTGGACATGCCGGAGCAGGACTTCGTGACCCAGGCGCTCTGGTACGAGCTGCCTGATTCGCTGCTTCGCGACGACTTCGCGCTGGAGGCCCTACAGGGCTCGCTGCACGCCGCCGAGCACGGGCAGATCGCGGTGCTACCGCTGATCGCGATGTGCGACCGATGGGATATCGGCGGCCTCTCCACCGCCCTGCACCAGCAGACCGGGCGCTCCACGATCTTCATCTACGACGGCCACCCGGGCGGCGTGGGGATCACGCGCGTCGGCTACGAGCGCTTCGAGGCGCTGGTGGACGACGCCCTGCGCCTGATCTCCGAGTGCCCGTGCCGGGCGGGCTGCCCGTCGTGCGTGCAGTCTCCCAAGTGCGGCAACCTGAACGAGCCGCTGAACAAGCGCGGGGCGACGGAGCTGCTCAGCAGGATGGCGTCGCGTTGAGGTCGCCCTAGGCGACGTCGACCACGAGCGCCGAGTGGTCGCTCAGGCCGTCGCGGCGCCACTCGTGGGCATAGGCGGCGCTGCGCGGCTCGAGACCCAAGGCGAGGACATGATCGAGCCGCCAGCCCCCGCGGTCGCCGGGAAACGTCCAGCTGGCTTCGCGCTCGCCGTAGCCGTTCAGGGATCGGAAGGCGTCGACCCACCCGTGGTCGGCTCTCAGTCCGTGGATCAGGCCGCGCTCGGCCCGGTCCCAGCGCTCCCCCCGTTCGGGCCGCAGGCGCCCGGCGCTGTCGAAGGCGAACGTCATCACGTCGCCGTTCGGCAGCTCGCGACGCGGAGTGTTGAGGTCGCCGCAGAGCACGCGCCGGCCGGGCGGCCTCGCCGCCAGGTAGGCGGCGACCGCCTCGTGCGTGCGGATCTTCGCGAGGTCCGGTGCCGGGGCGATCGGCGAATGCATGTTCACGACCTCCACGTCGCCCACCAGGCTGCAGAGCAGGCGCTCGGGCCAGGGGAGGCCCGCCGGCGAGGGCAGGCGGCGAAGCGCCCCGCGGGCGGCTGTCAGCACGCCGAGCGGCCGGCGGCGCTCGGCCCGCCGGGCGGCCTCGAGCGCCGTCTCCGACCCCGAGAAGCCCATCTCGGCCAGCGCGGCACGCCAGAGCGGCAGCGTGCGGGCGGTCACCTCCTGCAGCGCCACGACATCCGCGCCGACGGACGCGATCGCCTCAGCCTGCTGCGGCTGTCTGGCTACGCGGCCGGCGACGTTCCAGGTGACGAGGCGCAGGCGCCTCAGGTGGCCATCGTGCGCGAGGCGACCTCGAGGATCGAGGCGCGGCCCTTGCGCGACGCCTCGTAGAGGCTGACCGCCGCCGCGGCCTCGGGACCCTCGACCTGAAGCCGTTCCTCGATGTCCGGAGCGGTCATCTGGTCGTAGCCGGGCCAGGGCTCGTCCACGCCGACCTCCGCGCCGGCGCCGTCCTCGGCGCCCGTCTCGGCGGTCTCGGCAACGAGCTCGGGCTCCTCGTCGACGTGCGCGGGCTCGGCCGCAGCGGGCTCCGCCGACGGGGTGGCGCCTGCTGTGGGCGGCGCCGGCTCGCCTGCGGCCGGGGCGGCCGTCGCCGGCGCGGCGGCGGCCGTGCTCGTCGCCTCGTCGATCGGCGGTGCCGCCTTCATCGCCTCCTCCGCGGGGCGGCGGCTCCGCCTTCTCGTGGCGGCGCCCGACCGGCCGCGTCCGTTGCCCGACCTGGTGCCGGCCCTGCTCGACGTCCTCCTGCGCCGCGGCGGCGGGGCCGGGCGAGGCTTCTCCTCGACCTGCTCCTCCCCGCCGGCGACCAGCCCGTGGGCGAACTTCACGGCCTCTTTGGCGGCGCCGAAGCCGAGCTCGATGGGGACGCGGACGATGGTGATGGGAAGGGTGAGGAGTCGCATCCCTTCGCGCTACCCGTGGTCCGGGGGCGGTAAGCGTCCGCCCTGGCAGCTCGGCGCAAGATCGCTTGCACAGAGCAGGATTTTTCGCCCAGATCTCAAGGGCCCGGGAGAGGGGTCGATCCGACGGTGAGTGCGAACCCCGTGGACCATCCTTGCCTGCGTCGCGTTGCTCGCGGCGCTGCCCTCGACGGCCTCCGCCCAAGGTGGCGGTGCCGCTGCGCCCAGCGGGGGCGGCTCGCAGGCGGGCGGTGGGAGCTTCGGCGCCGATCTGCCCGACAAGAAGGCCGCCGACCGGCCCGCCCGCCGCAAGCGGCGCGGCAGCACCCTCCTCACCTCCTTCGAGCTCCGCCGCAAGCACGTCTACCTGCACGGCCGGCCGGCGCGCATCCGCTTCACCCTCTCTGGGCGCCGCCCTGTCCACGTCCGCCTCCGGGTCCTGGGCACGGCCGACCGCTCCACGGTCGCCACCATCGACCTGGGCGAGCGCGCTCCCGGCAAGCACACCGCCACCTTCACGGGGCTCGAAGCGGGCGTCCTCCCCGAAGGCACCTACCTGCTCCACCTCGCCGGCCGCGGCCTGCGGCGCGCCCCAACGGCCAGCAGCACGGCCGACATCGAGTTCTCCCACCACGCCTTCCCGATCGCCGGCGCATTCGACTGGGGCGGCGAGGGCTCCCGCTTCGGCGCCAAGCGCCACGGCCACTCCCACCAGGGGCAGGACCTGAGCGCGGCCGAGGGCACGCCCGTGGTGGCGCCGCGCGGCGGGCTGGTCGAGGCCGTGCAGTACCAGGCGGCCGGCGCAGGCCGCTACATCGTCCTCGACGCCGACGACGAGGACCACGACTACGTCTTCATGCACCTGAAGACGGGCTCGATCACCGTGGAGGGGGGCGACCGGGTGCGCACCGGCCAGGTCATCGCGGAGGTCGGCAACACCGGAAGCTCCTCCGGCCCCCACCTCCACTTCGAGATCTGGGTGGGCGGCTGGTACACGGGCGGCGAGCCGATCGACCCGCTGCCGCTGCTGCGGAGCTGGGCCTGAGGGTCAGTCCACCGTCAGGCTGAACGAGCCCCGCATTCCGGCGGTGCTCGTCGCGACGGAGCCGTTCAACTCGTCCAGCGGCCGGGCGAACAGCCCGCCGCCGAAGATTCCGCCCAGGCCGAGCTCCGGCGCGACCTGGCGAAGCACTTGGAGCGCCACCTGCTCCGCGTCCGCCGACACGACGAGCGATCCGTTCGCTCCCGACACGTCCTCGGGCTGCCGCGACGCCATCGCGCGGGCGCGTGCGGGGTCGCTGCCCGCCACGAACACGTCGTCCAGCACGCCGAAGACGAAGCGGCCGCCATCCGCGCGCCGCGCCTCGAAGAGGTCGCCGCGGCGCGCGATGTCCGTGACGCCGAGGCCCGCGCCCAGCCGCGGGAGCGCCTGCGCCACCCGCTCGACCGTCTCCGCGAACGCCTCCGGGTCCTCCACCTCGGCGCGGGCGCCGAACGCGCCGTTCACAGCCGCCGAGACCGACAAGTCGCCCGTCAGCTGCCCGAACAGGTCCTCGTCCACGTCGATGTCGAAGCGCTGCGAGATCGTCTGCTTGCCCGTCTCGTAGTCGCCGAACCCCTGCGGGTCGAGCGTCTGGAAGGTGGACTCGAAGAAGGCGATCACCTGACTCGGGTCGCGCAGGCCGAAGCCCACCTCGCCCGGGATCCGCACCACCTGAGCGGCCTCGTCCCCGGACGCCAGCGGCAGATCCTCGTCGCTCAGCTCCTCCCCGTCGGTACGCAGGTTGAACTCGACCTCGACCGCGTCGTCGGCCGCCGACGCCGTGACGCCGAGCGTGCGCATCGCCGCGATCCACGGCACCTGCCGCGCCGCCTCGCCGCCGGGCTCCTGCTCGAGCAGCGACTGGATGTCCACGTAGATCCGCGCCAGCGCCTGCTCGGGCAGCCCCTCGAGGCTGCGCTCGAACGTGTCCACGTCGAGATGCTCGTCGCCGTCGGCCCGCTCGAGCGCATCCTCGAGCAGGTCTCGGGTGCCGCCGAACACGACCATGTCGTCCTCGACGGCGAAGACGGTGCCCTCGTCCTCGTAGACGGTCGCGCCGGCCACCTCGCCGTCCTCGCGCGACTCGGTCTTCTCGATCAGCCCGTCGAGGGCGTCGGTGTCGGCGACCTGGATGGCGGCCACGAAGTCGTCGTCCTCCGAATCGCCGATGAAGGAGGCCGGGTCGGTGGCGCTCACCACGAAGGGATTGCCGAGCAGGGGCCGGACGTCCTGCTCGTATGAGACGCCCTCCGCGCCCTGCTCGATCTCGTCCCGGAGCATCTGCCCGAGGGCGTCGCCGTTCGGAAACCGGCCGATCACCTCGTCGAGCGACTGGTACTGCTCTCCCTCCACGTCGGTGTCGATGGCAACCGCGAACGGCGTGTTCTGGGGCACGTAGGCGAGCGAGGACTCGAGCGCCCCGCCGGAGCTCTCGTCGCCGTTGCAGCCGGCGGCAAGGACCGCGCAGGCCAGGATCGACGCCGTGAAGGCCAGGAGCCGCATCCGGGTGAAGGGTAGGGAACGCGCCCTAGCCGCCGAAGCGCCCAAGGATCTCTCGTGCGTACGTGCTGAAGAAGTCGTTGCCGGCGCCGCCGATCTGGTGGATGTAGAGCTCGTCCACGCCGGCGTCCGCGAACTCCTGGATGGCGTCGACGTGGCGGTCGAGGTCGGGTCCGCACGGCACGGCCGCGGCCAGCATCTCCTCCGTCACGAGCTCCGTCGCCTGCTCGAAGTGCTCGGGCGTCGGCAGCACCTGCGCGAGCTCGCCGGGGAGGGCCTCGTTCGGCCAGAGCCTCCGTACCGTCCGGCGCGCGCCGGCCTCGTCCGGACCCCAGCAGACCTTGATCCCCGCCTGCACGACCTTGTCGCCGCCGCCGTTCGAGCGGAAGCGGCCGATCAGGTCGGAATCGGGCATCGTGATCACATAGCCGTCGCCGATCCGCGCGGCCAGGTCCACGGCCTTGGGCCCGAAGCCCGATACGTAGATGGGCGGCGGCGAATCGGGCAGCGTGTAGAGGCGCGCGTGCTGCACGCGGTAGTGCGTGCCGCGGTGGCTCACGACACCGCCGCGCCAGAGCCCCCGGATGAGCTCCACCGCCTCCTCGAGCATCTCGAGGCGGACGCCGGCCTCCGGCCATGGATCGCCCAGCACGTGCTCGTTGAGCGCCTCCCCGCTCCCGACCCCGAAGCGGAAGCGGTCGCCCAACATGGCGGCTGTGGTGGCGGCGGCCTGGGCGATCACGGCCGGGTGAGTGCGCACGGTCGGGCACGTGACCGCCGTGGTCACCGGCCCCCGCGAGGTGACCTGCGAGAGCGCGCCGAGGACGGACCACACGAACGGCGACTGGCCCTGCGCGTCGTTCCAGGGATGGAAGTGGTCCGAGATCCAGAGCCCGTGGAAGCCGGCCTCCTCGGCGGCGCGCGCCTGCGTGAGCAGCTCGCTGGGCGCGAACTCCTCGGTCGCGAGAAAGAACCCGATCCTCACGGGCTCAGGCGCCCTCTACCACCAGGTGCTCGACCGGCCGCCCGAACCGCTCTCGGGCCTCCTCGACCAATCCCTCCTCGCCCCAGTTTTGCTGCCCGCCCGGGTGCGTGAACAGCACGATCTCGTCAGCCGGGAAGGTCTGCAGGGCGTCCTGGATGGCGAGCAGCGGGTCCGACTCTCCGGTGTCGCCGGCGGCGTCCACGCCCTCCTCCTCCATCCGCTCGACCGTCTCCTCCTGGACCTCATCGGCCCCCTCGATCGCCGCGTCGACGTCGGAGAAGAGGAAGTGCCGGCGAGTGTTCAGAGCGGGCGCCACCACCAGGACCTCGGCGGCCTCGGCACGCTCCCTGCCTACGGCGCTCTTCAGCGCCTCGCCGGAGACGGGCTCGGACACCAGTGCAAGGATCTTCTTGGGCATGGTGCGCGCATACCCGCGGCCCGCCGCGGAAGAACCCGCCAGACCCGCTGTTCGTCCACGAGTTGAGCGACCATCAGTCCGACGAGGAGCTGCGGAAGATCCAGCGCTACTTCAAGTCGGGCGACGGCCAGTACGGCCAGGGCGACGTCTTCCTCGGAGTGCGGATGGGCGACGTCTTCAGGCTGGCGAAGCGGTACGTCGACATGCCGCCCGCCGAGATCGAGCGGCTGCTCGAGAGCCTACTCCATGAGGTGCGGGCGGGCGGCTGCAGCATCATGGCCAAGCAGGCCGCCCGGAGGGGAACGCCCGAGCGCCGCCGCGCCGAGCTGTACGCGCTCTACCTGCGACGCCACGACCGGATCAACAACTGGGACCTGGTCGACCTGGCCGCGCGGGACGTCGTGGGCAGCTACCTGGCCGACCGGCCGCGCGACATGCTCTACGAGCTTGCTCGGTCCGAGAACCTGTGGGAGCGCCGCACGGCCATCGTGGCCACCTCCTACTTCATCCGCGAGCGGGAGCTCGACGACACCTTCGCGATCGCCGAGCGCCTACTGGGCGACGACGAGCACCTGATCCACAAGGCCGTGGGAGGCTGGCTGCGACAGGCCGGGAAGAGGGACCGGCCGCGGCTGCTCCGCTTCCTCGACGAGCACGCGGCGGCGATGCCACGAACGATGCTGCGCTACGCGATCGAGCACCTCGATCCGGAGCAGCGCGCATATTACCGCCGCCTGTAGCCCAATGCCTGCCTGACGCGCGGGTGAAGGTGAGCTGCGTTTTTCCGGAAGAGCATGATCGTTCTCATCGTGGCGCTGCTGCTCGCGTCGGCTGCGTTCCAGCTTCGCGACGAGGACGACGACTTCAGCGCCAGGGACGCGGAGGTCGCCGCCCTCACCTGGGTGGGTGCCGGAGACGCCGAATCTCCGCGCCGCGAGGGCGACAACTGGGAGGTCGACGTGAGGCGGCCGGGCTCGCGTCCTCAACTGAAGAACCTCGCGGCACACCTCGGGGGGTAGCCCAGACAACACAGGAGTTGAGGAAGAGCGAGGCGATGCGCCGCAGCCGGGAGATGGCGAGGGCCAGAATCGAACTGGCGACACCACGATTTTCAGGGAACCGGGACGGGCCGGGTGAGGCGCCGAGAAACCGCGTAGCCATGCGGTCCTCGTTGAGGCTGAAGCGACGGCCGTACCCGCGGATACGCGTAGATCCAGCCGGGTTTAGGACTCCACGGGCCGGTGGAGTCCTAAACCCCCTCCAAGCGTCCTCCGATCGATCGAGTGCAGGCACCTCCTCGCGCTGCGAAACGGGAGCCTCGAACCCTCTCCCGTCTGCCCCCCGCTCGCGTGGTGAACCACTCGACATCGCATGAGCCACTGGCGGCTCCTGCTCGGCGCCGGCCGCGCCGAGCAGCGGCTCGCCGCTACCGGAACGTGACGCGCCGGCTGCGCACCCCCACGCCGGGGATGCTCGGCACGACGGCCGCTGCGAGCGTGCGACCGGAGCGGAGCGCCTTGCGGAGCGCCCGGCGCCCGGCGGGCGTCGGCCTCACGGCGACCTGCCCGGTCTGGCCGTAGCGCAGCCGGCGTGCCCCCGCCGCCAGCGTCCGGCGCCCCTTCTCGACGGTCACGACGCAGCGGCCGTCGCCGGCGGCCGTGCAGCGGGCCGTGAAGCCCCGGCGGAGCACCCGCCCGACGCGCAGCCTCCGCGGCACCTCCAGCGGGGCCCGCCGCTTCGCC
>JBKGUS010000375.1:0-2935 GCA_046462295.1 Thermoleophilaceae bacterium
CCGGCTGGCCGCCTTGGAAGCGGCGGGCGGAGCGGCGTTCGGGCTGCATCCGCTGCAGACGTTTCCGGAGCGGGCGCCATCGGTGGAGGCGTCATCCGCCGAGCGGGTCCCCGGCGGGACGGCACCCGCGGACCGGGTCCCCGGCGGCGCGCTCGGCGCCTTCAGGGGCGCCGGCTGCGCCGTCGCCGGCTCCACGCCGGAGGCGCTCGACTTCGCCGTCCGACTCGCCCGCGTGCTCGGCATGACCCCCTTCGAGATCGACGACGAGGGCCGTGCCGCCTACCACGCCGCCGCCTCCGTCGCCTCCAACTTCACCGTGACGCTGCTCGCCGCCGCCGAGCGGATCGCCGCCGGCGCCGGTCTCGCCCCGCACGAGGCCCGCGCTCTCCTGGCGCCCCTCGTCCGCCGCACCGTCGAGAGCGTCGCGGAGCTCGACCCCGAACGCGCGCTCACCGGTCCCATCGCCCGCGGCGACCACGGCACCGTCGAGGCCCAGCGCCGCGCGCTGGAGGACGCCGCCCCCGAGCTGCTCGGCCTGTTCGACGAGCTCGTGCGGCATACCCGCGCCCTCGCCGGGCACGAGGTGACCGCGTGAAGAAGGTGCGGACTGTCAGCGAGCTGCGCGAGGCGCTCGCGCCCGAGCGGCGCGCCGGCCGCAGCATCGGCCTGGTCCCGACCATGGGCGCCTTCCACGGCGGCCACCTTTCCCTGATCCGCCGTGCCCGCGAGCAGACCGACGTCGTGGTCGTCTCGCTGTTCGTCAACCCGACCCAGTTCGGCCCCGGCGAGGACCTCGAGACCTACCCCCGCGACGAGGCACGCGATGCCGAGCTGGCCGAGGCCGAGGGCGTCGACGTGCTGTTCTCCCCGTCGGTCGACGAGGTTTACCCCGAGGGCTTCGCCACGACGGTGACCGTCGGTCGCCTCACCGACGTGCTCGACGGGGCCCCCGGTCGCCGCGGCGCCGCCCACTTCGCCGGCGTCACCACCGTGGTCACCAAGCTCCTCAACATGGCCGCGCCCGACGTGGCCTACTTCGGCCAGAAGGACGCCCAGCAGGCGCTCGTGGTCCGCCGGCTCGTGCGCGACCTCGACATTCCCGTCCGGATCGAGGTCTGCCCCACCGTGCGCGACGGCGACGGGCTCGCCCTCTCCTCCCGCAACGCCTACCTGTCGGCGGCCGAGCGCCAGCGCGCCCTCGGCCTCAGCCGCGCCCTGCGGGCGGCCGAGGCGGCGGTCGAGTCGGGGCAGATCGACGCCCGCGCGGTCCTGCAGGCCGCCCTTGGCGAGCTCGACGCCCACGGCATCGAGCCCGAGTACTTGGAGCTTCGCTCCGCCACAGACCTTTCACCGGTCGAGCGCGTGAACGGCTCGACCCTCCTCGCCGTGGCGGCCAAAGTGGGCCGAGCGCGGCTGATCGACAACACCATCCTCGGAGGAACGAGATGAGCCACCGTCCCACCCAGAAACCGGCCATCACGCTGACGAAGCTCGCCGAGAAGAAGGCGCTGGGCGAGCCGATCACGATGGTCACCGCCTACGACTACCCGAGCGCCCAGGTGGCGGAGGAGGCCGGCGTGGACGTGGTCCTCGTGGGCGACTCCGGCGCCATGACCGTGCTGGGCTACCCCTCCACCCTGCCGGTCACGCTCGACGAGCTGCTCATGCTTGCGGCGGCGGTGAGGCGCGGCCTCTCCACGCCGCTGCTCGTGGGCGACATGCCGTTCGGCTCCTACGAGGCCTCCAACGAGCTTGCGATCCGCAACGCCCAGCGCTTCGTCAAGGAAGCCGGCGTGGACGCGGTCAAGCTCGAGCGCGGCGGCAGCTCGGTCGAGCGCACCAGGGCGATCGTGGACGCCGGGATCCCCGTGATGGGCCACGTCGGACTCACGCCGCAGAACGCCACCGCGCTGGGCGGCTACCGCTCGCAGGGGCGCACCGCGGAGCGGGCGCTCGAGGTGATGCGGGACGCGCTGGGGCTGCAGGAGGCGGGTGCGTTCTCGGTCGTCTTCGAGGCCATCCCGGCCCCGCTCAGCGAGGCGATCATGCCGCGCATGCGGATCCCGGTGATCGGCATCGGCGCCGGCGCCGCCACCGACGGCCAGGTGCTCGTGTTCCACGACCTGCTCGGGCTCTACGCCGGCCACAAGGCGCGCTTCGTGAAGCAGTACGCGAACATCCAGGAGCAGATGATCGACGGCGTCAGGGCGTTCGCCGAGGACGTGCGCGCCCGCCGCTACCCCGAGCCGGAGCACGGCTACACGATGGCGCCGGACGAGCTCGAGCGCCTGCATACGCTGATCGGCGAGGGCACCGGCGAGCCGTTCACGGGCGGCTTCTCGCTCTGACGTGGAGCTCCACACCGGCCAGCTGCGCTTCTCCACCGAAGGCGACGGCGACGTGATCGACCTGACCGCGGGTGTCGAGAGCGTGCTGGAGGCGTCGGGCGTGGAGAACGGCGTGGTGTCGGTGTTCGTGCCGGGCTCGACGGCCGCGGTCACGGCGATGGAGCACGAGCCCGGCGGCGTGAGGGACCTGCGCTCGGTGTTGGAGCGCCTGATCCCGGCCCGCGGCGAGTACGAACACAACCGCCTGAACAACGACACCAACTCGCACGCCCACATCCGCGCGGCGATCGTGGGCCCGTCCGAGACCGTCCCGGTGCGCGACGGAAGCCTCGCGCTCGGCACCTGGCAGCAGCTCGTGCTGGTCGACTTCGACGACCGGCCGCGGCAGCGCACGGTGGTGGTTCAGGTAATCGGCTGAGTCCGGCGTAATTTCGCGGTTCCCCCGTCGGTTGGAGGGGCGTCACGCCAACCGACCCGAAAGGGGAACCACATGTCTCGCATCGCTTCTCGCCGTCCGTCCGCCTCGCTGGTCATCGCCTGCCTCGCGCTGTTCGTGGCGCTCGGCGGCGTCGGCTACGCGGCCGCGA
>JBKGUS010000376.1:0-2713 GCA_046462295.1 Thermoleophilaceae bacterium
TTCCTCTACGACCTGCGCGAGTCGAGCGAGTTCCGCCCGACCGAATGGCGGGCGGAGCGCTCCAACGGCCACCACCGCGAGGTGCGCCCGCCGATGGTGATGGAGTGCTCCTACGCGGTCACCGCGTGGACCCAGGCGGTCGAGGACGAGCACCGGCTGCTCTCGCAGGTGCTCTCGGTCCTGTTCAACTTCCCGTCGCTGCCGGCGGACGCGATGCCGATGCGCCTCCAGGGCCTCGCCGACCGCATCCCGATCGAGGGCCGCATCGGCCAGCCCAAGGCGGACGGCAAGGCGGACTTCTGGAACGCGGTCGGCGGCCAGTACAAGGCGTCGCTCGACTACGTCGTGACGATCGCCTGCGAGTCCGGCACCAAGCTCGAGCGCGGGCCCGAGGTCCGCACGCAGACGATCTCCCAGCGCCTGTCGGACGGCCCGGCGCGGACGATCACGGAGATGCACCGGTTCGGCGGGACGGTCGCGGACGACAAGGGCGAGCCGGTCGCGGGCGCGTGGGTCGCGCTGCCCGATCTCGGGGTCCTCGCCACGTCCGACCGGGACGGGCGCTTCATCTTCAACCGGGTCGGCCAGGGTGAGCACAAGCTCGTCGTGCGCACGCGCGACGGCGGCGAGGCCGAGGCGCAGGTGCAGGTTCCCGGGAAGAAGGCCGACCTGGTGGTCGGCGCCCCCGCGAAGAAGAAGGGGAAGTGACCGAATGGGCAACGCCGCCTGCCCGATCGACTCTGGCGCCGGCACCCGCCGAGCGGAGATGGTTGGCCGGTGCCCGTCCACGAAGGTCCTCGCCCGCCACGAGTGCTGCTCGGCCCCCTCGAGCCGATGGTGGCACTCGGGATGACCATGGTGCTGGAGGAAGACGGCATCGAGGTCATCGGCGAGGAGGAGCGCCCCCAGGCGCTCGTCCTGATGGCCGGCCGCCTGCGGCCCGACGCCGT
This sequence comes from Thermoleophilaceae bacterium, assembly GCA_046462295.1. Taxonomy (GTDB): domain Bacteria; phylum Actinomycetota; class Thermoleophilia; order Solirubrobacterales; family Thermoleophilaceae; genus JACVRW01. The sequence continues at coordinate 951 of JBKGUS010000376.1, forward strand.
CGTGCTCGACCACGGACACCTGGCGGCACGGGCGCTGGGCGACCGTGTCCGTCTCGCGTCCCCGGAGACGACGGTGATCTTCTGGGCCCGCGACGAGGACGTCATGGAGGTCGTGGACCCCGGCGCTGCAGAGCCCCGGCGGTACTTCGACGCGGTGCCCGAGGAGCTCCGCAGCCAGCTGGTGAGAAGTCGTCAAGTGAACCGAGTGGAGGAGTGAGATGCCCACCTACCTGACTCCCGGCGTGTACGTCGAGGAGGTGCCGTCCACCTCGAAGCCCATCGAGGGCGTCGGGACGTCGATCGCAGCCTTCGTCGGGCTCGCGCCGGGCGGGCCGGTCAACACGCCGGTCCGGATCTCGAACTGGACCCAGTTCGCGAAGATCTTCGGCGATCCCGCCGAGCCGGACAACGGTCCGTTCATGGAGGGCGCGTACCTGGCGCACTCCGTCTACGGCTTCTTCCAGAACGGCGGCGGCCTCTGCTGGGTCGTGCGCGTCGGCGCGCCGGAGAACGGCGCGGGGCGGCCGGTGGCGGCGCTGCCCGCGGCGGCCGACAAGGGCGTCGAGACCTACCGCGCGCAGGCGCTCGAGGGCGTCGACGGCACCCTGAAGGTCGAGATCTCCGAGGAGCCGTCCGCCGAGGGCGGCGAGGGCAAGCCCGGCGACGCCACCTACAAGCTCGTCGTGGACGCCGGCTCGGCCGGCAAGGAGGAGTACGAGGGCCTGACGCTCAAGAAGGGCCGCTCGAACATCGCCACCAAGGTCAACTCCGCCTCGAAGCTGATCAAGATCGAGGAGACCGGCGCATCGCTGCCGGAGGCCCAGCGCGCGCCCGCGCCCGGCACCTACGCGCTGTCCGCACCGTCCGTGGCGCCGGAGAAGGTCGACGCCGGCGACTTCGAGGGCGACATCGCACGCCGCAAGGGCATGGGCGGCCTCGCCGCGGTCGACGAGATCACGATGGTCTGCATGCCGGACATCATGGGCCTCGCCGACGGCGGCGACGACACGCAGCTGCGCGACCTCCAGGGCAAGATGATCACTCACTGCGAGCTGGCCGGCGACCGCATGGCGATCCTCGACGCGCCGCCGAACCTGCTCCCGCAGGAGATCCTCGAGTGGCGGATGAACACCGCGGGCTACGACTCGAAGTTCGCGGCGCTCTACTACCCCTGGATCGAGGTCATGAACCCGCTGACGAATCAGCCGATGCTGATTCCGCCGTCGGGCCACGTGGCCGGCGTCTGGTGCCGCACCGACTCGACCCGCGGCGTCCACAAGGCGCCCGCGAACGAGGTCATCCTCGGCGCGAACGGCCTCGGCTTCCAGGTCACGCACCCCGAGCAGGGCGGCCTCAACAAGGTCGGCATCAACTGCATCCGCTCCTTCCCCGGCCGGGGCATCCGGATCTGGGGCGCGCGCACGCTGTCGAGCGACCCCGAGTGGCGCTACATCAACGTCCGGCGGCTCTTCAACTACATCGCCGAGTCGATCATGGAGGGCACGCAGTGGTCGGTGTTCGAGCCCAACGACGAGCGGCTGTGGATGCAGCTGCGGATCGCGGCGTCGAACTTCCTCACCCGCACGTGGCGCGAGGGCGCGCTGTTCGGCGCGACGCCGGACCAGGCGTTCTTCGTCAAGTGCGACAACGAGACCAACCCGCCGGAGGTGATCGAGGCCGGGCAGGTGATCTGCGAGATCGGCATCGCGCCCGTGAAGCCGGCCGAGTTCGTCGTCTTCCGGCTGAGCCAGTACTCGGCCGGC
>JBKGUS010000377.1:0-5352 GCA_046462295.1 Thermoleophilaceae bacterium
GCCAGCCGCTCGCGCGCGCTGGGGTCGCCACTCGCCGCTCCGCCCGGGCCGCTCGTGCTCGCCCTCGGCCGGGCCGAAGCGGCGAGTGGCGACCCCAGCGCGCGCGAGCGGCTGGCTGCCGCGCTCATTGCCGTGCGCGAGCCGGCCGACCGGGCGCTCGCCCTTGCGGCACTCGGGGAGGCCCGCTTCGTGGCGGGCGACCTCGCCGGCGCGGTGGCGGCGATGCGGAGCGGCCTCGCCGAGATCGCGGCGGACCCGGGTGAGCCGCTCGAGGTCGGGTTGTTCCTCGGCTTCGTGGTGCTCGGGCGTGCCTACACGCCTGCGGCGCGCGAGGCTCACGAGCTGCTCGAGCGCCGGCCGCGGCTGCCCGACGGGGCGCTCGGGGAGCGCGCGCGGCTCGCGGCGGTGAGCTACGACCGCTTCCTGCGAGGCGCCCCGGCGGCCGAGGTTCGGGAGGCCGGCACCGCGGCGCTGGAGGGGGGCGCGCTGCTGGCCGGCCGCGGCACGATGGCGCAGGCGTTCTTCCTCACTACCTGGGCGCTCGCCGGCGTGGATGCCTACGAGCCGGCCGAGACGGCGCTCGAGCACGCGTTCGAGCACGCCACGCGGACCGGGTCGGTGATCACCCACGGGCTCGCCTGCCACCATCGGCTGTGGTCGCGCTGGCGCCGGGGCTCGATCCCAGAGGCGCTCGCCGACGTCGAGGCGGCGCTCGAGCTGGCCGGGCTCGGCTGGCACCTCACCCGCGCGGGGGCCGAATGGGCGCGCGCGGAGTGCCTGATCGAAATGGGGGATCTCGACGGCGCCGAGCGGGCGCTGGAGCGGGCAGCCGAGCTGCCCGAGGGGCTGCGCAACAGTTGCGTCGCGGCCTGGCCGCTGGTTGGGAAGAGTCGCCTCGAGCTGGCGCGCGGCCGGCCGCGGCGAGCGCTCGATGCCGCCCTGCGCTGCGGCGACCTGCTTGACGGCCTGCTGGCCGACAATCCGGCCCTGGCGGCGTGGCGCTCACGCGCGGCGCTCGCGGCGGCGGCGATGGGCGAGCGCGAGCGGGCCAGCGAGCTGTGGCGAGCGGAGCTGGCGCTCGCGCGTGGGTGCGGTGCGCCGCGGGCGGTCGCCATCGCACTGCGGGCGGGGGCGCTCGTGGAGGACGAGCGCGAGCTGCTCGCGGAGGCGGTCGACGCGCTCGACGGATCACTCGTCCGGCTCGAGCGGGCGCACTGCCTGGTCGAGCTCGGCGCGGCGCTGCGCCGGGAGCGCCGTCCACGCGACGCGCGCGAGCCGCTCCGGGAAGGGCTCGAGCTGGCCTTCAACGCCGGCGCCGTGGCGCTCGCGGCGCGGGCCCGAGACGAGCTCCTGGCGAGCGGCGGTAGACCGCGCCGGCCGGTGCGGCGCGGGCGCGACTCGCTCACCGCGCGCGAGCTGAGGGTCGCGGAGCTCGCCGCGCGGGGCCTCACGAACCCGGAGATCGCGCAGTCGCTCTTCATCACCCGCAAGACCGTCGAGGCGCACCTGCGTCACGCATTCCGCAAGCTCGACATCCATTCGCGTGAGGAGCTCGGCGGCACGCTCGAAAACTGAGGGTGCCTCATCGATGCGGGCGCGCCATGGCGCCGCCATCATCCGAACAGATGAGGACCGGACGCCGCGCGGGCGGCTTGGGTGTGGTGGTTGTTCTGTGTCTGCTCTCGCCGGCTGCGCCCGCCGGCGCGGGGGCTCCCGGCAAGTGGACGAAGGTCACCTCCGAGGCCCAGCCGTCCAACACCAGCGAGGTCGGCCTCGAGCGGACGGCGGACGGCGTCCTTCACGTGCTGTGGCCGCGGGACTCCGGAGCGACCGAGGAGGTCATGCACACCTCGCTCGCCGTGAACGCGAAGACGCTCTCGGAACCCCACCAGCTGATCGCCACCGGCAACGCGATCAACCCGAGCGTCGATCTCGTCAGCGCTCCCGGCGGCGGGATCCGGGCACTGTTCAGCGGGATCTTCCCCGCATCGCGGCGTCCGGGCGGCTTCTCCGACGTGATGGCGACGGCCACGTCGACGACCGGCGGCGCGAGCTGGTCAGGGGTCCTCGCCGCATCCAGCAACCAGGTTCCCGGAGGCAATCCGGTCTACATCGCCGCCGGGATCGGCGGTGCAGTGGCGCCCGACGGAACGGTGATCTCGATCTGGGGCGATTCGAGTCCCGGGGGCGGCGCGTTCCACGTCGGCCTCGACCCGGCTGTGCCCGATACCGAGCTGAGCCCGTCCCTGGGCGAGCGCGATCCGGGCGTCGGCGTCGACTCGGTGACCGGGGAGGTCGTGCTCGGCTGGAACTACCTAGGGGCGGGCGCTGCGCCGAACTACTTCCAGGTCCTGCGGTCCGGTGTGGTCCAGAACGCGCCGAGCTCGGGCGCAACGTGGATCGGGCAACGCGTCGGCCTCAGCGGCCGCATCGGCGCCGGCGGCGTCTACGCCGCCTATGGCTCGGGGACGAACGAGTTCAACGCCAGGCCCGCCCTGTGGCGAGTCGGCGACGCCAAGGCCAAGCTGATCAAGCAGCCGCGCGACGCCGAGCACACGACGCTGGCGCCGGCTCCCGGAGGGCGGATGTGGGTCGCATGGGAGGGCAAGGACCGCGGCAAGCGGATCCTCGCCACCCGCACGAACCCGGCCGCCACCGCGTTCGGCGCGGTCGTCTCGATCAAGCCGCCGAGGGGGACCAACGCGATCCACAGCCTGAGCGTCGACGGATCGCAGGGCTTCCTCGACGTGCTCGCTCTCATCGAGCGCGGCCCTGACGACATCTCCCATTGGCACCAGCGCGTCCTTCCCGGCTTGACGCTGAGCGCGAAGCCGAGAACTGTGGCGGCGGCCAAGGCCGTCACCTTCAAGGTCACCGACGCCGGCGCGGCGGTCGCCAAGGCGAAGGTGACGATCAAACTCGGCAAGAAGAAGGTCACCGGCAAGACGACGGCAAACGGCACCGCGAAGCTGAAGGTGCCGGCCAGGACGAAGCGGGGACGCTACGCAGCGACCGCCCGCAAGTCCGGCTACACGCCCGGGACCGGCACGGTCCGGGTGAGGTGAGCTGCAGACGTTGGCCGACGCGATCGACCCGTCGCGCGACCGCGCCCCCGCGGGGGAGCGGTCATGAGAACGCTGGCGGCGGCGGCCGCCCTCGCCGTCGCCCTGACGCTGCCGGGCGGGGCCGCCGCCCAGCAGAGCCTGACCGGCATCGACATCACGGTCACCGCCGGCGACGCGTTCACCCGCGCGGTGGCCACGCTGGAGGAGCCGGGGCTGGGGCCCGACAGCCTCGTGGCGACGATCGACTGGGGCGACGGCACGCCCGCCACCGGCGGCACGATCGCCCAGGTCGGGCGCACGACCTACGAGGTGAGCGGCACTCACACCTACGCGGCGTCGGGCACACGCACGATGCGGATCTCGGTCCGATATCCGGACGGGGGCGCGCTGCGCACGGTCGCGACCGCGACCGTCAACGCGCCTGCTCCTCCGCCTCCTCCTTCCCCGCCTTCTCCGCCTCCTCCGACGGCACGGCTGACGCTCGCCAAGCCGGCGGTCGAGCGCGGCGAGCTCATCGTGCTCGACGCCTCCGGCTCCACCGGCCCGGCCCAGGCGTACGCCTTCGACCTGAACGGCAACGGCACCTTCGAGACGAAATGCGGTACGCCCTATGCGGGCGCGGTGCTGTCGACTGCGGGGAGCCGCGATCTCGCGGTCAGGGCGATCGGCCCCGGCGCGCCGAGTGGGATCGGGCGGGCCACCGTCGACGTCGTCGGCGGGCGCAAGGCGCCGCCGAAGGGCCAGGGGCCGCTGAAGGCGGGCACGTCGGTCGGCGGCTGCCTGGCGCACAAGCCGGACTCGGTGGCCGACCTCGCGGCCGCCTTCGAAAAGGCCTTCAACTGCCCGCACACCGTTCAGGTCGGCGTGGCCGAGGCGACGATCCCGCAGGAGGAACACTTCCCGCCGCTCGCGGGCGAGCCCTGCTTCAAGCGCGAATCGAAGCCGGCGTCGTCGCAGCCGTCGGCCCCGGGCCTCAAGGTGCCGGACTACCCGCGTTTCGTCGCCCAGCAGAAGATCGTGCACGTGAACGGGATCGAGATCGACACCGGACCCCACCCGTACGGCGGGAACAACAACCTGATCATCTCCGAGCCCAGGCGGTCGATCAGGCAGAAGTCGCCCGGCTGGCCGCCGGTCGTCATGCGGGTGAGGCGCGACGGCGTCGGCGGGCTCACGAGCGAGCAGGTGAAGATGGGTACTTGGTACGTGGACAAGCCGGGCGTCGTGGGCACCTTCCCGGTCGAGGACTTCTTCAATCCCAAGGTGCTCGGCTTGGCGGTCGTCTCCAAGGAGAGCCCGATCACCTTCACCGCGAACCACGAGGCGCGGCTGAAGGTCTTCGTCGTGCCGCCCTTCTCCTTCCTCGGCTCACCCACGCCCACCGGCAACCCGCTCGACCTGATCACCGACAACACCGACGGGCTGCGGGTCGACGGCGGCTCCGTCGTCACCGCCGGCGGGGGCGGGACCTACGAGCTCGACATGCCGCTCGGCGTCTTCCGGCTGACGGGGACGCTCACCTACGCGAACGAGGGCGGCTCCAGCGTCTGGCAGGGGAAGGTGAAGCTGGAGATCCCCAACTCGCCCGTGGACCACATCACCGGCTTCATCAGGTTCCGCGACGGCACGCTCGAGTACGCGACGGTCTCAGCGCCGTTCGCCGGCAGCGGGATCGGGCCGCTCTTCCCGCCTGTACCGGTCTATCTCGTCGAGCTCGGGGGAACGCTGACGCCGTACTCGATCCAGGCCGACGCGACGCTCGCCGCCGGCCCGAAGCTGTTCAGCGACTTCCGTGCCGCCACGGCGAAGGCGAACATGAGCATCCACTTCTCGCCGTTCGTGCTCGCCTTCAGCGCCGATGAGCTGAAGGTCATGCACTGGCCGGTGAAGGCCAACGCGAAGGTCGTCGTGATGAAGAGCCAGTTCCTCGCAGACGCGTTCTGGGGCCCGGTCGACTTCGGCCCGATCACGAACTTCCGCGTCAACGTCCTCGCGAAGATCGGCAACCCGTGGGTCATCGCCGGCGGCGGGACGGGGTGCTTCAACGTGTTCATCGCTCAGGTGGGCTGCGCCTATATCAACGCCGCCGCCGGGCCGAAGGGCATCACGGCCTGCACCGGCGTCAAGGTCGGGGGCGTCAAGATCGCCGGCGGCATCCGCATGCCCTGGAACCCGGCCAAGTTCTGGAACTGGGAGGGCTACTGGGACTGCTCGTTCGAGCTGGTGCAGGCGAAGGCGGCCGCGGCGCGCGCGCCGGCGCGGATGGCGGCGGCGCGCGCCGCGGACA
>JBKGUS010000378.1:0-10262 GCA_046462295.1 Thermoleophilaceae bacterium
GCGGGCGAGGCGGGTGTGCCGTTCTTCTCGATCTCTGGGTCGGATTTCGTGGAGATGTTCGTGGGGGTGGGTGCCTCGCGGGTGCGTGATTTGTTTGAGCAGGCCAAGCAGAACTCGCCCTGCATCATCTTCATGGACGAGATCGATGCGGTGGGTCGCCACCGCGGCGCCGGTTTGGGCGGCGGCCATGATGAGCGTGAGCAGACGCTGAATCAGTTGTTGGTCGAGATGGATGGGTTCGAGATGAAGGACAACATCATCTTGATCGCGGCGACGAACCGGCCCGACATTCTGGATCCGGCGTTGTTGCGGCCGGGTCGTTTCGACCGGCAGATCGTGGTGGATCGGCCGGACCGCAAGGGCCGTACCAAGATCCTCGAGGTGCATACCAGGGGCAAGCCGCTGGCCAAGGCGATCGATCTCGATACGTTGGCCGGCCAGACGCCTGGGTTCACCGGTGCGGATCTGCAGAATCTGGTTAACGAGGCGGCTTTGTTGGCGGCGCGGCAGGGCAAGCGGGAGATCGATCACCTGCAGTTGGAGGAGGGGATCATGCGGGTGATCGCGGGGCCGGAGAAGAAGACCAGGGTGATGTCTGAGAAGGAGCGCCGCGTGACGGCGTTCCACGAGATGGGGCATGCGCTGGTGGCGCACTATCTGGATAACACCGATCCGGTCCACAAGATCTCTGTGATCTCCAGGGGCCAGGCGTTGGGTTACACGATTTCGTTGCCGACGGAGGACAAGTTCCTGACCACGCGGGCGGAGCTGTCTGACACGATGGCCATGTCGCTCGGTGGCCGGGCGGCGGAGGAGATCGTGTTCGGCGAGGTCACCACGGGCGCCTCCAACGACCTGGAGAAGGTGACGGCCACGGCGAAGCAGATGGTGATGCGCTTCGGCATGTCCGACAAGCTGGGCCCGCGGGTGTTCGGCCACGACCACGGCCAGCCCTTCCTGGGCCGCGAGTTCAGCTCGGAGCCCGACTACTCGGACGAGATCGCCCGCGAGATCGACGACGAGATCCGCCGCATCGTCGAGGAGGCCCACCAGCTGGCGCGCGACATCCTCGACGAGATCCGCCGCATCGTCGAGGAGGCCCACCAGCTGGCGCGCGACATCCTCGAGCAGCACCGCCAGAAGCTCGACATGACCTCCGAGATCCTGCTCAAGCGCGAGACGATCGAACGCGAACAATTCATCGAGCTGCTCGACGGCAAGTCGGAGGAGGAGGTGTTCGGACAGGACCAGCCGGCCCTGCCCGCACCGCCGCCCGCGCCCGAGGCGCCCGAGCGCAAGCCTGAGCGGGCGCCGAAGCCTCTGCCGCGCCCCGGCCTCGCCGGCGGCACCGCTCGGCTGGAAGAGTGGCGGCGAGCGACCGCTGCCACCGCACATGTCCCTGAGACATAAGGGCAGGCCTCGTGGCCGGACGACGAAGGGCGACCCGGTGCGGCGGGAGGCGATCGTGTGCGGCGTGGATCACTCCGAGGGCTCCCGGCGGGCGCTGCGAGTAGCCGCCGACCTTGCCGAGCGCCTCGACTCGCGACTTCTCCTGATCAATGTGAGGCCCTCGCCGGCCGAGGTTCCGCCGGGCCTGGCCTCGGAGTCGGATGTCGTCCGTGAGCGGACGGTGGCCGGCGGGCGGCGGTTGCTGGAGGAACTGGGTGCCGAGTTCCTCGAGGAACCCGGCGCGCGTCGCCTGCTCGATCTAGTTGTAGGCCGGGTCGAGTTCGGCGACCCCGCCTATCGCCTAGCGCGGCTCGCAGACGAGGTGCGGGCGACACTGATCGTCGTGGGATCGCGGGGGCACGGGCGCAGCCGCTCGATTCTGCTCGGGAGCGTCTCGCAGACCCTCGCGTCGGCGCGGTCTCGACCTGTCCTCGTAGTGCCGCCTGAGGCGGGGGCCGAAGTCCCCAGATCGGGCGCCAGCGGTGGCCGACCGCCGAGCATCGTGTGCGGCGTCGACGGTTCGGATCAGGCCGCCAACGCCGCGCACATTGCTGCGCGACTCGCCTCCGCGCTGGATGTGCGGCTCGTGCTGGCCCACGTCGAGCCGGGCGGGGAGGAAGGGCCACCGGACGCAATCGACCTCGATGTCCCTCCCCGGGCTGGCGCTCGCTCACGGCTGCGGATCCTTCAGCACGCCATGGACGCGGTCGGGGACACCGAGGTCGAGGGGAGCCTCGTGCGAGGAGAGCCGGCTGCTTCGCTGCGGGAGCTGGCCATGACTGAATCCGCGGAGATGATCGCGGTCGGTACCCGAGGTCATGGCGCCGTCAAGGCGCTTGCGCTCGGCTCTGTGTCCCGAGCGCTCGCCGCCGCCGGTCCGTGCCCGGTGCTGATCGTCAACGATCGGCCAAATGGAATCTCCCGCGGACGATCCCAATGCTTGTGAGATGCTTGCCCTGAAGGCCGCAACCGTCGTGGCCGGGATCGCGGTAGCGGCACTTGGGCTGGCCGCGCTGATCCTCTACTCGAGCGCCCACGTGAGCAATGTTGGCGAGCTCGAGTTCACCAACGAGCTAGCGATTCCCCCGCTCGCCGAGCCGCGGGTCGGCGGCGACGGGCGCAAGGTCTTCGAGCTGGAGCTCGAGCAGGGCGTGACGGAGCTGCTGCCCGGCAGGAAGACCGAGACGTGGGGAGCCAACGGCCCCCACCTCGCGCCGACGCTGCGCGCCTCGCGCGGCGAGACGGTGATGGCTTTTGTATCGAATGGGCTCGGCGAGGAGACGACCACGATCCACTGGCACGGCATGCACCTCCCGGCCGCGGCCGATGGCGGCCCGCACCAGACGATCGCGCCCGGTGAGAGCTGGTCGCCCAGTTGGACGATCGACCAGCCGGCGGCGACCCTCTGGTACCACCCCCATCCCCATTCCCAGACCGAGGACCAGGTCTACCGAGGGCTCGTCGGGATGTTCATCCTCGATGACGCCGACGCGGCCGAGCCGGCGCTCCCACGGGACTATGGCGTCGACGACATCCCGCTGATCATCCAGGACAAGAAGCTCGAGGACGACGGCTCACTCGACTTCTCGAAGGGGCCGATCAGCCCCACCGGCCTGCTCGGCGACGAGATCCTAGTCAACGGTACCCACGACCCCTATCTCGAGGTGAGCAGCGAGCGTGTGCGCCTGCGGCTGCTGAACGCCTCCGGCGCCCGTGTGTACGACATCGGCTTCGACGACAACCGGGAGTTCGACTTAATCGCCACCGAGGGCGGCCTGCTTGAGGGGCCGCAGGCGATGGACCGGATACAGCTCTCACCCGGCGAACGGGCGGAGATCGTCGCCGAATTCGAGCCCGGCGAGGAGGTCGTGCTGCGCAGCTACGAGCCCGAGTTGGGGACCAACTTCTTCGAGGGCCGCTTCGCCGGCGGCGACGACACCTTCGACCTGCTCGAGATCCGCGCCGCCGGCGAGCTGGCGCCGGCACCGGAGCTCCCCGAGCGGCTCGTCGTCCCGGAGCCGCCGGTCGAGAAGGAAGCTGAGGAGGTCCGCCGCTTCGAGCTCTCCGGGCAGGGGTCGATCAACGAACGCTCTATGGACATGACCCGCATCGACGAGGTGGTCGCTGCAGGCGCGACGGAGGTGTGGGAGGTCACGAACGCCTCCGGCACGCCGCACAACTTCCACCCCCACGACGTCCGCTTCCGGGTCGTGGAGTACGCGGGAGCCTCGCCGCCGGCCCATCTCGAGGGACTCAAAGACACCGTCTACGTACCCCCCGGCCAGACCGTCCGCCTGGTCACCGAGTTCGGTGACTACACCGACCCGGAGCTCCCCTACATGTTCCACTGCCACGTCCTCCAGCACGAGGACCGCGGGATGATGGGCCAGTACACGGTTGTCGAGCGATGAGCGCGAGCAGGCGGGCTCACGCGCCGCGCTGATCCGGCCCGCATGTGACAGCACCGCCCCCGCCGCCCGGTTTCGTCGATGGGCTCAGGCGGAGCGTGGAAATGCTTGGTAGCCCCCATGTCCACCGGCCCAGCGAGGAGGAAGACTGGTCTTTCGATCACCTGGAGGTGCTTGATGTCCGGTTCCATTGTCTGTGGAGTCGACGGGTCCAGCGAGTCGCTCACCGCCGCGGCGGTGGCCGGGCGGCTGTGCGAGCGGCTCGGAGCAACCCTGCTCCTGGCGCACGCCTACGAGCCGCCGAGCACTATTCCGTACGGTGACGACGCTCAACGGGCCCGGCACCGGCGCCACGTCCACGCCGACACGATGGAGCTGTTCGAGGGGATCGAGCGCGACTTCAGCCGGGTGGACGTCGAAGGCCGAGTGCTCGACGGCGCTCCCCCGAATGAGCTTGCCGCGCTGGCCGCCGAGGAGGACGCCGCGCTTCTCGTGGTTGGCTCGCGCGGACGGGGGGCCGTCAGGGCCGCGCTGCTCGGCAGCGTCTCCTCCGCGGTGGCAAGGGCGAGCGACCGCCCCGTCGTGATCGTTCCACCGGGGTCGGCCCCGGAAGACGACCTGGAGGCCCGTGAACGCTCGGTCATCGTGTGCGGCGTCGACCACTCGGAGGAGGCGAAGAGCGCCGCCCGCGTCGCCGCCACGCTCGCCACTGCGCTGGGGGTCGAGCTCGTGCTGGTACACGCCTACGCATCCGGGCCGGCGGGCGATGCGGTCCCCGCGCCCGGAGCGGCGCCCCCGGTCTCGTACGAGGACGCGGAGGAGACGCAGCGCGAAAGAGCACGCCGGCTGCTCGAGCAGGTGGCCCGCGATGTAGACGCGGAACCGGGGGTGAGGATGCGAATCGAGGCGGACGCCCCGGCCTTCGCGCTCGATCGGTGCGCCGAAGCCGAGAACGCCGAGTTGATCGTCGTCGGCACACACGGGCGCGGCGTCATCGCCTCCGTGCTGCTCGGATCGACCTCTTCCCGGCTCGCTGCGTCGGCGTCGAGGCCGGTGCTCGTCGTCCCCATGGGAGCCATGCTCCGGGCCGACCAAATCGCTGCCACCGAGCACGGCCGCCTGTGAACGCGGTGGCCCTCGGGCTCACCTGAGCCGGCGGCGAAGGAACTCGATGCTCGGCCCGAGCGCGGTGGCGGCGTAGACCATTCCGTGATCGCGCCCGGGCATGACCCACAGCCTGTGCGCCACACCCGCTCTCGACAGCCGTGCCGCCATCGCGTGGGCGTGCTCCACCGGCACGACTTCGTCATGACGGGAGTGGACGATCAGCATCGGCGGGTCGTCGGGCGTCACATGAGAGGTGGGAGAGGCCGCTGCGTCGCGCCGCGGGCAGGCGCGGCTCCGGCAGCCCAGGAACGTGTGGATGGCGGTCGCGAGCGACAGCTCGCCGGCCTGGGCCAGGTGGAGCGGCCCGGACCAGCTGGCGACCGCGGCGACCCGGTCGCCGCGACCCAGGGAGCCGCGGCTCCGGACCGCCAGCAGAGCCGCCAGGTGGCCGCCGGCCGAGCTTCCCAGCGCACCGATCCGCGCAGGGTCCGCACCGAGACGGTCTGCGTTCCGGCGTGTCCAGCGGACCGCACGCCGCAGCTCGGTCAGCTGCGTCGGAAAGCCGGGGCGCCACGGGAAGGCCAGCGAGTAGTTGACGTTGACGGCGACGAAGCCGGCCGTCGCCAGCGTGCTCGCCACGCCGGCCATCCGGCGCTTGTCCCCGCCCGCCCAGCCGCCACCATGCACGACGAGCACGGCCGGCTGCGCGCGGGGGCCGGGCTGGCGGCGTCGATGTACATCCAGCACCATCGCGGGTGAGGACCCGTAGCGCACGCCTCGCTCGACGCTCACGCCCGCGGGATCCACGGAAGCAGGCGGACCCGCGGCGGCCGCCACTCGCCTTGCATCGCCGCCCGGCCCCACGGGCCCCGCCAGCAGCCCTGCGCCGACGCCTGCGACGGCCAGCGCACGGAGCATGACGAGCACCCTCGACCGGAGGACACCGGCCGGACGCGTCGGCGGGGGCGAGTCCACGCCGTGAAGATAGCCGCCGAGCGAGCCGCGGCTACAGAGTCGCCACCCCGGCAAATGGGGGCCGTCCCCCAGATTCGCCCCCGATTGCCCCGGCGATCATCACCTCTAGGCCGGCAGATGCGCCCACCCTGGAGCGCTGCGGCGCGCCGAGCAACCACGTGAGCCAAACGCCGCACACCCCAGCATTGCCCGACCAGCCCACCGGCGCTCCCCGCAACGCACGCGAGCACCGCAAGTCGTTCCGGCGTGAGATCCAGGGGCTGCGCGCGCTCGGGCTGCTCCTCGTGTTCATGGCGCACGCCGAGCTGTCGTTCGGGGAGGGGGGCTTCGTCGCGCTGGACACGTTCTTCGTGATGTCCGGCTTCCTGATCACCGGGCTGATCTTGAAGGAGATCGACAAGACCGGCACGCTCTCGCTCAGCGCTTTCTACGCCCGCCGCGTACGGCGCCTGCTCCCGCTCGTCGTCGTCGTGCTGGTGTTCGTGCTGGTCGCGTCCGGGCTCCTCTACTCGCCGGTGCAGAACGACCGCGTGGCCGGGGACGTGGTCGCGGCGAGCCTGTACGTCGTCAACTGGCGCTTCGCCGCCCAGGAGGTCGACTACTTCGCGGTGGACCCCTCGGACAGCCCGCTGCAGCACTTCTGGTCGCTGTCCGTGGAGGAGCAGTTCTACCTCGTCTGGCCCGCGCTCCTCCTGCTGGCTCTGGTGCTGGCCAGGCGAGGCGGCCCCCGGATGGTGCGCACGGCCTTGTGGGGCGTCGTGGTCGGCCTCGGCGTGCCCGCCTTCGCCTACAGCATCTTCGTACTCGACTACAGCACCCAGGCCGCCTACTTCTCCACGATTCCCCGGGTGTGGGAGTTCGCGGTGGGCGGCGCCCTTGCGCTGGCGTTGCCGCCGGCCCTGCGATTGCCGCGGGGCGTCGCATCGCTGCTGACGTGGGGCGGGCTCGCCATGATCCTCGCCGGCGCCTTCCTGTTCACCGAGCAGATGGCGTACCCGGGGATCCTCGCGGTGGCGCCGACGCTGGGCACGGTCGCCGTGCTCGTCGCCGGCACCGCAACCGTCAAGGTGGCGCCGATCAGGCTGCTGTCGCGTCCCTCCATGCAGTACCTCGGCGACCTTTCGTACGCCTGGTATCTGTGGCACTGGCCCGTATTGGTCTTCGCCCGCGCCGCGACCGGGGAGAAGCTGACCGGGGCCGCCGCGCTGGGGGTGATCGCCCTCTCCGGCATCCCCACCGTGGCCTCTCACCACCTGATCGAGAACCCGCTGCGCTACTCCCGGCCGCTCGCCCGCGTCCCGCGCCGCTCGCTCGGCTTCGGTGCGGCCTCGATCGCGGGGGCAGTGGGCCTGTCGCTTGGCTTGGTCGCCGTTCAGCCGCGGATTCCCACCGCACCGCCGTACGCGGTCACCGGCGCCGAGGCGGCAATCAGGGGCGAGGCCCGCCTGCAGCGCACGGTGGCGCAGCTGCGCCCGGACCCGCGGGAGGCGCAGGACGACCGCGGAACCCTCTATGAGGACGGCTGCCTGGTGCGCCAGAGCGAGCGCTACTCGCCTCCCTGCGTCTACGGGGACCCCAGCTCGAGCGACACCGTCGTCCTCTTCGGCAACTCGCACGCGATGCACTGGTTCCCCGCGGTGGAACGGATCGCCGAGCGACGCCGCTGGCGCCTCGTAGCGCTCACACGGGCGGGCTGCGCGATCGGGGACGTGCGCTTCTCGGACCGCTGCGACGCCTGGCGCGAGCACTCGCTGCGCCGCATCGAGCGGCGCGAGCGGCCGCGACTCGTGATCGTCGCCACCTCGACGTCGATGTCGCTCGGAGTGGTGGTGGGAGGGGAGCGGCTGAGCCGCGAGGCCAGCCGGGTCCATCTGCGCCACGGGCTCGAGCGGATGCTGCGACGGCTCAGAGCAACCGGTGCGCGGGTGATCGTGATCAAGGACCTGCCGCGCTCGCCGCGCGACGTGCCGGACTGCGTCTCACGTCAGCCCAAGCGTCTGGAGCGCTGCGCGTTCCCGCGCGAGGAGGAATCCGACCAGGCGTTCGACGAGCAGAGCACCGTCCGCGTCGACGGCGCCGACGCCGTCGACCCGGCCCCCGTCGTCTGTCCACGCGGGCTCTGCCACGCCGTGATGGGCAACGCTCTCGTCTACCGCGACGACAACCACCTCACCGCGACCTTCGCGCGCACCCTCTCCCCCTGGCTCGAGGCCGAGCTGCCGTCCCTGCCCGGGCGCGGCTGACCCATGGCCCGCGGCCCTCGCGTCGGCGCCGACGCCGGACGGGGCGAGGCCCTGAGGGCCCGCCCCGCCGCGGGCGGGCCGTCAGCGCGCGGCCACTGGATCAGGCGCTCCTCGTATGCCCGCCCGAGCCGGCCACGGCGCTGAAGATCGTGACCAGCAGCAGCGCGCCGGCGATCGCGATCAGCCAGGTCCCGAGGCTGAAGAAGCTCGAGATCGAGCCGATTCCGACGGCCGAGGCGATGAATCCACCGAGCAGCGCGCCGAAGACGCCGACCGCCAGCGTGCCGAGCACACCGCCCGGCTCGCTGCCACCGGGATGGATCGCCTTCGCGATCGCTCCGGCGATCAGGCCCAGCAGTATCCAACCGATGATTCCCATTTGCGGTCCTCCTCCGATCGAGTACCCGGCAGGCTGCCCGCCAGGGCGCTTGGCGACCATGGAGGCAGGGATGTATTTGACGCGGGGGCCGCGGTCCACCGTCGTTCGGCGTCGCGGGCATGGGTGACGCACCCATCCCCAACTGCATTGCAGGCCTCATTCGGCCGCCCATGTAGCCGGGCACGATCTACGGGTGTGGCGCTCCTTCATGAGCGGTCGACCCTGCCAGCGCAGGCACGGTCGCTCCCGGTCGTGCGATGTTTAGTCCGCGGGACACGGAAGCGAAGCGGCTCGCGCTGAGGGCCGTGCCGACTGGCGCGGCCGTGCTGGCGGCGCTGGCGCTCGCCGGGATTGCCTTCGCGCGGGCGCGCGGAGCCATCGCCGTCGACGTTCCGTGGGCGACCAGCCTCGACCTTCGATTGCACATGCGACTCGACGGGATCGGGCTGCTCTACGGCTTGCTTGCCACGGGGATCGGCTTCGCCGTGGTCATCTACTCGCGGGCCTACCTGCCGCTGCATCTCGCGCACCAGGACCGCCCGCCGCGCGACCAGCTCCGCTTCTACGCGCTGCTGCTGCTGTTCATGGCGTCCATGGCCGGCATCGCGACGGCCCAGGACCTGATCCTGCTCGTCGTCTTCTGGGACCTCACCGCCATCGCCTCGTACTACCTGATCGCGTTCGACGTCAAGGAAGCGGAGTCACGCTGGGCGGCGCTCATGGCGCTGCTCGTGACCGGGATCAGCGCGGTCGCCCTCCTGATCGGCGCCCTGCTGCTGTACGCGCAGCACGGCACCTTCTCGCTGCCCGAGCTGTTCGACCGCGTCGAGCCAGGCGCCACCACCACGACGGCGGCCGTGCTCATCGCCGTGGCGGCCCTCGCGAAGAGCGCGCAGGTGCCGTTCCACTTCTGGCTGCCGCGCGCCATGGTCGCCCCCACCCCGGTGTCGGCTTACCTGCATTCGGCTGCGATGGTGGCGGCGGGCGTGCTGCTGCTCGGGCGCGCCTACCCGCTGCTCGAGCACAGCGCCCTGGTGCTCGACGCGCTCCTGGTCCTGGGGGCGGTGTCGATCGCGGTGGGCGGACTGCTTGCGCTGGTCGAGGACGAGATGAAGCGGCTGCTCGCCTATTCGACGATCTCGCAGTACGGCTACGTGACCGCGATGTACGGTCTCGGAGCCGCGGCCGCCGGCGCCGCGGCGCTCTACGTCCTCGTTCACGCCATCGCGAAGAGCGCGCTCTTCATGACGGCGGGTGCGGTGACCGAGGCCACCGGTGGATCGAAGCGACTGGCTGCCGTGGGCGGCCTGGCGCGCGCGATGCCCTTGCTGGCCGCCGGCGCCGCGCTCGCCACGGCCACGGTCGTGGCACTCCCGCTCACGCTCGGGTTCTTGGCGGACGAGGCGTTCTTCGCAGCGGCCATCGAGCGCGGCACGGCGTTCGCGGTCGGCGCCGCGGCCGCCGCGGCGTTGACCGTCGCCTACCTCGGGCGCTTCTGGATCGCGATCTTCCTCGGCTCTCCGCGCGCCGACGCGGAGCGGCTGCCGGCGACGATGGTCGCACCGGTCGTCGCTCTCGGGGCGCTGGCCCTGGCCGGCGGCTTGGTGCCCGCACCGGCGGCCGACCTCGCGGCCGAGGCCGGCGAGGCCACGGTGCGCGGGGCCACGCAGGTCTAGGTGGTACCCCACGTCGACCTCCGTG
>JBKGUS010000379.1:0-5694 GCA_046462295.1 Thermoleophilaceae bacterium
TTGAGCAGCGACAGCAGCTCGGGGTCGGCGTCGGCGAGGTCGCGGTGGCGCAGCAGCTCGGCCTCGTCGAGCTCGCGCACGCGCGCGCTCTCGAACAGGAACGCCGGCTTCATCCTGTCCTCCTGGATGAGTCGCTCGACCGCGGGCAGCAGCGACGTGCGGTACGCCGCGGCCAGCGGGTGCCGGAAGCCGTGTGCGACTGGTAATGCCACCTCCACATCTTCCCGCTCCGCGATCCGAAGCACGGTCCCGACGAAGGCCGGATGGAGGAGAGGGACGTCGGTGGAGGACACGTAGGCGCGCGAAGCGGCGTCGCCCACCGCCGCGAGTCCCGCGGCCAGCCCTTGAAGCGGTCCCTGGCCCTCGCGCGCATCCACCGCCACGACGACCTCGGACGGAAGCTCCGGCAGCTCCTGACCGGGTGCGCGCACGACCACGACGGGCCCGTCCACGACGCGCCCGACGATGCCCACGACGCGCTTGAGAAGAGTGGTCCCGTGCCACTCGAGAGCGGCCTTCGGGCGGCCCATCCGGGTGGACCGGCCGCCGGCCAAGACGATGCCCGCGGCAGTCGGCGGCACCCGCGGGATTGTACCTATTTGTCCTTCCGGGCCCTACGTCAAGGCCTGCTCGGTATGCAGGTCGAAGAAATGGAGCCGTGCGGGGTCGACCGTCAGTCGCAGCGTTTCTCCGGCCACGGCCCTAACCGCCGGCTCGAGCCGAGCCGTGATCCGCGCACGCTTCGGGGGCGTGCCGTTGACCTCAGCGCCGCCGATCTCCCGCGCCGCCTCGAGCTGCTCCCCGGCGAGTACGGACGGGGCGTCGATCTCCACGTGGATCAGTACGTCGGAGCCGAGCGACTCCCGCAGTACGACCTGCCCCTCCAGAGCCGCGCGTGCCCCGTTCGCCGTGCGGAGCGCCTCGGGACGGATGCCCACCACGACCTCCTCGTCAACGCGGTCGATCAGAGAGGGCCGCGCCTCCAGCACGGCGTCCGGCAGGGGCAAGCGGGCACTGCCCAGCTGCAGCGCTGGGCGCGTGTCGTCCTCGGCGACGATGCGGCCGCGCAGCAGGTTCATCGCGGGTGACCCCATGAACGCCGCGACGAACAGGCTCGCCGGGCGGTCGTAGAGCGTCTGGGGCGCATCCACCTGCTCGAGCAGTCCCCCGCGCAGGATCGCCACTCGGTCGCCCATCGTCATGGCCTCGACCTGGTCGTGCGTCACGTACAGGATCGTCTTCCCGAGCCGGTGATGCAGCTGTGCGACGTAGGCGCGCATCTCCACCCGCAGCTTGGCGTCGAGGTTGGACAGCGGCTCGTCCATCAGGAAGGCGCGCGGCTCGCGAACGATCGCGCGGCCGAGCGCCACGCGCTGGCGCTGGCCGCCCGACAGCTGCCGCGGCCGGCGCTCGAGCAGGGAGGCGATGTCCAGCCGGCCCGCGGTGGCAGCGACCCGTTCGCGTATCCTCGCCTTCTCCTCCCGCCGCATGCGCAGCGGGAACCCGATGTTGTCCTGCGCCGTCATGTGCGGATAGAGCGCGTAGCTCTGGAACACCATCGCGACGTCGCGGTCCTTGGGCTCGACGTCGTTGACGACCCGCTCGCCGATCCGGACGGTGCCCGCGGTGGCGTCCTCGAGCCCGGCCAGGATCCTGAGCGCGGTCGACTTGCCCGAACCAGATGGACCCACCAGCACGACGAACTCCCCGTCCTCGACGTCGAGATCGAGGTCGTCGAGCGCCACCGTCCCGTCGGGAAAGACCTTGCCGACGCCTTCGAAGTGGATGCTCGCCACCGCTACTCCTCCTCAGCCGCCGTTCCTGGCGCGTTCGATGTAGTCGCGATACCAGAGGCCGCTCCCCTTGAGGGTGCG
Source organism: Thermoleophilaceae bacterium (assembly GCA_046462295.1). Taxonomy (GTDB): domain Bacteria; phylum Actinomycetota; class Thermoleophilia; order Solirubrobacterales; family Thermoleophilaceae; genus JACVRW01. The sequence continues at coordinate 1,875 of JBKGUS010000379.1, forward strand.
GCGCTGCGTCTCGAAGTCCACGTGCACGATCCCGAACCGCTTGTCGTAGCCCCACTCCCACTCGAAGTTGTCGAGCAGCGACCAGACGAAGTAGCGCTCCACGGGAACGCCCTGGTCGACGGCACGGCGCAGCGCCGCCAGGTGCGACTTCAGGTAGGCCGTCCGGTCGGGGTCGTCCACGCGGCCGTCCGTCGCCGGTGGGTCGTCGTAGGACGCGCCGTTCTCGGTGATGGCGATCGGGATCGCGCCGTAGTCGTCGCGGACACGCACGAGCAGCCGGCGCAGGCTGTCCGGCGCCACCTCCCAGCCCATCGCGGTCGTCGGCGGGCCGGGCGGCACCTGGCGCACCCCGAGGGGATTGCTCGAGGTGTCCGCCCGAACCCGCATCGGCGCGTAGTAGTTCACCCCCAGGAAATCCGTCGGGGCGGCAGTGAGTGAGAGGTCGCCGCCCTCGACGAAATCGAGGGGACCGCAGCGCCGTTCGTAGAGCTCCAGCATGTCCGCCGGGTACCTGCCGCGCAGGAGCGGGTCGAGGAACCAGCGGTTGAGGTGGCCGTCCATGCGCTCGGCGGCCTCCTCATCGCCGTCCACCGGAGCGAGATTCAGCGTGATCCCGACGCGCGCGGCCGGCGCCGCGGCGCGCACCGCCTGCGTGGCCAGCCCGTGCGCGAGCAGCGCGTGATGGCTCACGCGCAGGGCGGTTGGCCAGTCGCGAACCCCCGGGGCCTTCGTACCGTGGGCGTGGCCCTGGAAGGCGATCACCCACGGCTCGTTGATCGTGATCCACTCGGACACCACGTCGCCGAGCTCGCCGGCCGCGAGCGCCGCGTACTCCGCGAAGCGCTGCGCGGTGTCGCGCTCGGCCCAGCCGCCCCGGTCCTGCAGCGCCTGCGGGAGGTCCCAGTGGTAGAGCGTCGCGACCGGCTCGATGCCGCGCTCGCGCAGCCCCTCGGCCAGCTGCCGGTAGAAATGGAGCCCGGCTTTGTTGACCGCGCCGGCCCCCTCGGGGAGCACGCGCGGCCAGGCGATCGAGAAGCGGTAGGCGTCCAGCCCGAGCGACCCCATCAGGTCGAGGTCGGAGCGCCAGCGGTTGTAGTGGTCGCAGGCCAGATCGCCGGTGTGCCCGCTCGCCACCCGCCCGGGCGTGTGCGCGAAGCGGTCCCAGATCGACTCGCCCCGGCCGTCGTCCCGGACCGCTCCCTCGACCTGGTACGCGGCCGTCGCCGCGCCGAACTTGAGGCCCGAAGCAGCCGGCTCGGCCGGCTGCGCAGGGTTGGGACTCACCCTTTCACCGCCCCGGCCGTGAGCCCCTTGACCAGCCAGCGCTGGGTGGCGAAGAAGGCGATCAGGACTGGGAGGGTGGAAACGACGCCCGCTGCCATCAACTGGTCGTACTCCTCGTTGTAGTTGCCGATGAAGTTGCGGATCCCGATCGGGATCGTCTCCGCGTCGTGCTCCGTCAGCGCGGTGGCGAACAGCAGCTCGTCCCAGGCGAACAGGAAGGCGTAGACGAACGTGGCCACGAGGCCCGGGGCGGCGTTCGGGATCACGACGCGCACGAACGCGCCGAGGCGGGTGCAGCCGTCGACCAGCGCCGCCTCCTCGAGCTCGCGCGGGATCGCCTGGAAGAACGCGCGCATGAACCAGATGGCGAGCGGCGTGAAGAACGCCGTGTAGACGAGGATCATGCCGAAGTGCGTGTCGAGCAGCTCGATCGGCGTGTTCTGCCCGAGCCAGACGAACCCGAGGAAGACCGGGAGCAGGAACAGCGAGCCGGGGATGAGCTGCGTGCCGATCACGGTCACCCCGAAGGCGCGGTGGCCGCGGAAGCGGAAGCGGGCCAGCGCGTACCCGGCGGAGCTGGCGAGCGCTGTCGCGAGCGCGGCCGCGCCCGCGCAGATCAGGATGCTGTTCGCGAGGTAGCGCTCGAAGTCGATGTTGCGCCACATCTCGCCGAACGCGCCGAAGGTCGGCTGGAGCAGGTCGAAGTCGCCGGTAGCGAGCCTGCCGTTCGTCTGCAGCGACGAGACCACCAGCCAGAGGACCGGCGCCAGCATCACGAGCAGCACCGCATAGGTCAGCGTGTTGAGTCCCCATCTGGACCAGCGTCGGCGGGCCGCGGCGCTCATGTTGCCTCCGCGAAGTCGCGCCTGAAGGCGCGATACCAGAGCGCGACCCACACGAGCATGCCCAGCATCAGGAGGGTGGAGACCGCCGCGCCGTAGCCGAACAGGTTGTTCGAGAACGACTGCCGCATGACGAGCGTCATCAGCAGGTCCGCCGCGGGCCCGGGGTTGGACCCGAGCATGACGTAGGGGATCGTGAACTGATAGGCGCTGTAGATGACGCCGAACAGGAGCTGGATCGCGAGCAGGGGCCGCAGGAGAGGCAGCGTGATGTGGCGAAAGCGCCGCCAGGGGCCCGCGCCGTCGAGCGCGGCGGCCTCGTGCAGGTCGCGCGGGATGGCCTGCAGCCCGGCGAGGAAGATCAGCATCGCGAACGGGATCCCGCGCCAGATGCTCGGCAGGACGATCGCCCACATCGTGTTCTCGCCGAGCAGCCAGGTGGGGCGCTCGGCGACGACGCCTGTGTAGTCGACGAGCACCTTGTTCACGATGCCGGCGTCGCGCTGCCACATGAACTCCCACAGCACCGCGACCACGAAGCTCGGCACGACCCATGGGGTGAGCATCAGCGTCCGCGCGACGCGCTGGCCCGGGAAGCTGCGGTTGAGCAGCAGGGCGATCGCCAGCCCGCCGGCCAGCGTCCCACCCACCACGAACGCCGTGTAGACCGCAGTGTTCGTGGCGGCGTTGGTGAACCCGGAGTGGAGCGGGTTCGCCTCGTCGAAGAGGATCGAGTCGTAGTTGCCGAGCCCGGTCCACGGCGCGCCGAAGAGCTGCTGGAAGGTGAAGGTGTTGAGGTCGAGGAAGGAGAGGAACGTTCCCGCCGCCGTGGGGACCAGGTGCACCAGGAACATGAACGCCAGCGCCGGCGCGATCAGCCAGTAGGCGAAGCGGGCACGGCGGTCGCGGCCCGCCGCGCGCCGCGGGCGCGCCACCCGCCCGGCTGGGGTGGGCGGGCGGATCGCCGGTCGCTTGATCGTGGGTGTGCTCATGCGTGGAGGGGGGCGCGCGGGGCCGTCGTAGAGCCCCGCGCTCCCTGGGACGGAGACGATCAGCCTGCGCTCTGCGCCAGATGTCCGTCGGCCACCTTCTTGGCCTCCTGGAGCTCCTCGGCCACGGCCTGTGAGCTGTAGTCCTGCTTGCCCACGCCCGCGGCCATGTCGAGGATGTTCCCGAAGTGCTCCTGGTAGGCGGTCTCGACCTGGCCCCACTGCGGGATCGGCGCGTAGGTGCGGCCGTCCTGGATGGCCTCGTAGAAGGCGGCGTAGTTCGCGTCCTTCTGGGCCGCCTGCTCCTGCGGATCGAGCCGTGCGGGGAACATGCCCATCAGGTCGGCGTACGCCGTCTGGGTGTCGTCCTCGGAGAGGTACTGCATGAGCCGCCAGGCGGCGTCCTTGTTCTCCGCGTTCTCGAACATCATGAGGTTCGAGCCGCCGACGAAGGTGTACGCCTCGCCGGAGGGACCGGCGGGCATCGGCGCCACGCCAACGTTGCGCCGCACCTCGGGCGCCCACGTGTCGTCGTCCTTGCGCTCCCGCGCGGCGAGCACCCACGGGCCGCCGATCCAGACCGCCAGCCGGCCCGCCTTGAACGAGTCCTCGACCTGCTGGGCGTCCTTCTCGAGCGCGGTCGGGTCGTACAGGCCCTCGGGCAGCAGGTCGGCGATGAACTCGACGCCCTCCTGCGCCTCCGGG
>JBKGUS010000380.1:0-2576 GCA_046462295.1 Thermoleophilaceae bacterium
CGCGGTCTCGATCATGACGTTCATGCTGGCGCTCACCGGCAAGCTGAAGGTCAAGGACCAGATCACGCGCCAGGGCCCGGAAGGCTGGGCCAAGCGCGGCCAGCACATGGGCGTGGGCCTGGTCGGGCGCACCCTCGGCCAGCTCGGCATCGGCAACATCGGCGCCGAGGCGTTCCGCATGGCCAGGCCGTTCGACATGAAGTTCATCGCGCACGACCCGTACGCCGATCCGGCGGTGGCGCGGGACCTCGGCGTGCGCCTGGTCGGGCTGGAGGAGCTGTTTGCCGAAGCCGACGTGCTGTCGGTGAGCTGCCCGCTCAACGAGGAGACCCGTCACATCGTCAACGCCGAGCGCCTCGCGCTGATGAAGCCGTCTGCGTATCTGATCAACACCTCGCGCGGCCCGGTGGTCGACGAGGCGGCGCTGACCCGGGCGCTGCAGGAGGGCAAGATCGCCGGCGCCGGCCTGGACGTGTTCGAGGAGGAGCCGAGCCCCGCCGACAATCCCCTCTACCGGCTCGACAACGTGATCCTCACCCCGCACGCGCTGTGCTGGACGGATCAGTGCTTCGCCGGGATCGGCGCTGCCGACGTCAAGGCGGTGTTCGACGTGATGCACGGCCGGGTACCGACCGGGATCGTCAATCGGGAGATCGTCGACCAGCCGGCCTGGCAGGACAAGCTCGAGGGCTTCAAGGCCGCGTTCGGTGGTTGAACGCGACACAGGAAATCTCGGCCATGACAACAGGGAGGCGATGATGCGAAGACAAGTGCCCGGGCTGGCTGTGCTGGCGGGCCTCCTGGCGCTCGGGGCGGGCGCCCACGCTCAGGAGCAGAGCGCCGCCGACATCGCGGTCGAGGCGGCCAAGCAGTACGCCGGCACGACCCTCAACATCACCTGGGAGGGAGGGCTGCAGGCGCTGGACCCGCTCAACTTCTCCGGCCCGATGTGGGAAGAGCTGACCGGCATCAAGATCAACGTGGTCGAGGTCCCGATCAACGAGCTGTTCACCAAGACGCTCGCCGAGCACCGCGCCGGCACCGGCGCCTACGACATGCTGAACGTGGTGCCGGCGTGGATTCCGGACCTCGCGGAGGCGGGCGCCCTCGAGCCGCTCGACGGCTACGTCGACAAGTACGGCTACCGCGAGGAGCTGGAGGACATCGCGCCGGTCTATCGCGACAACCAGATGACCTATCAGGGCACGATCTACGGGTTCCCGGACGACGGCGACGTGTTCCTGATGTACTACCGCAAGGATCTGTTCGACGACCCGCAGCATCGAGACGCGTTCCAGGCGCAGTACGGTCGCGACCTCGCGCCGCCTGCGACCTGGGAGGAGTTCGCCGAGGTCGGGCGCTACTTCACCGAGGCGACCGGCGGGGACGTGTACGGCGCCGGCGCGTTCCGGCAGGCCGGCCTCGTGCACTACTTCTGGGAAGAGCGCTTCCGCATCAACGGCGGCAGGTTCTTCGACCCGGACAGCATGCAGGCGACGATCAATTCCGAGGCCGGCGTCAAGACGCTGCAGCAGATGATCGACGAGCACGAATGGATGCCGCCCGGGGTCGAGACCTGGGGCGCCATCGAGAACCTCTCCGCGTGGCTCGCGGGCGATCTCGCCATGACCGAGTGGTGGCCGCCGCCCGGGCGCTGGTCCGAGGGCTACGGCACCGACACCGAGGCGCTCTCGTGGGTCCCGGAATCGCAGATCGCGGGCAAAGTCGGCTACTTCGAGCGCCCGGGCGGCCACCCCGAGCTCGCCGCCGGCTTCTCGCTCGCGGTTTCGTCGAACAGCCGCAACAAGGAGGCGGCGTACCTGTTCGCGCAATGGCTCAACAGCAAGGAGATCAGTCTGCAGCGCGTGATGTTGCCGTATGCGCTGCGCGACCCGTTCCGCACCTCGCATTTCGAGAGCGAGGAGTACAAGGCGCTCTGGCCGTATGCGGACGAGTATCTCGCGATCCTGCAAAAGGGCGCGGAGACCGGCCTGCTGGACCTCTCGATCCGCAACACCTTCGCGTACGAGGAGAGCCTGACCCGGGCGATCACCGCGGCGTTCGCGGGCGAGGACCCGCAGGCGGCGCTCGATCAGGCGGCGCAGGAGTGGGACGCGCTGACCGAGCAGGTGGGCGTCGACATCCAGCGCGCAGCCTACCAGGACTGGGCGGCCAAGCCGAACGCCTATCCGCCGGGTACGTAGGAGGAGCTAAGGGCGGGGCGTGCCAGGCGTCCCGCCCCTGTTCTTCGGAGCACCCGGTGCTGCGCGCTCACGGTGCTTGCCTCGGTTCACGGTCATGCCCGGGCTTGACCCGGGCATCAACAGTCGGCACTGCTTCGCCGTGCCGTGCTGGGTGTACATCCTCGCCAACTCCAAGCGAGGCACGCTCTATGTGGGCGTGACCAACGACCTTGTGCGCCGCGTCTTCCAGCACCGCGAATGTGTCACCCGCGGCTTCACGAGCCGGTACGCGGTCACCCGCCTCGTGCACTTCGAGCAGTATGACGACCCGCGCACGGCTATCCAGCGCGAGAAGAACTTGAAGCACTGGTCACGGGAGTGGAAGATCGCGCT
>JBKGUS010000381.1:0-8877 GCA_046462295.1 Thermoleophilaceae bacterium
TCGCCGATGCGCGACGGCTGACACCGGTCGTGGATCGCGTTCACGAGCTGGAGCGGCTAACCGAGGCCTGGCGGCGTGCAGACGCCGGTCGGGGCACGGTCGTCCACGTGACGGGAGAGGCCGGCATCGGCAAGAGCCGCCTGGTGCGCACGCTCGCCGACCGGCTGGGAGACGAGGTCCGTGCCGTTCAGACCTGGCAGTGCTCGGCGCACCACCGCAACACTCCCCTCTACCCAGTCATCCGGCTGCTCGAGGGCCAGCCGCAGACTGCCGAGCACCAGCTGACGGCGCTCGACCGGGCCGTCACCGAGCAGACGCTGACGCCCCGGGACGCCCGCACCGCGCGGCTCCGCATCCTCGAGTCGGTGCTCGTCACGAACCCGGCACGCCATCCACTGCTCCTCCTCGTCGAGGACCTCCACTGGGCCGACCCGACCACCGTCGAGCTGCTTGGCCGAATCGTCGCGGACCTACCGAGCATCCCGGTGCTGTGCGCGCTCACCTTCCGACCCGACTTCGAGCCGCCCTGGACGCCCGGCCACGAGATCGAGCTGGGACCGCTGGCGCCCCACGATGCACGGGCGCTCGCCGCGGCGGCCAGCGGGACGGCGCTCGACCCTGCGGTGCTCGAATGGGTGGACTCTGCCTCCGACGGCGTCCCGCTGTTCGTGGAAGAGATGCTGAAGATGCTCGATCACGTCGGCGGATCGAACGGGGAGGGATCCGTTCCGGCGACGCTGGAAGGCCTCCTCACCGAGCGTCTCGACCGCCTCCCCGAGCTGGGTGACGTGATCGACCTGGCGGCGATCCTCGGACGGGAATTCGACCTGGCTCTGCTCGCCGCGCTCGACCCGCTGGACGGCGCGAAGCTCGAGCGGGCGCTGGCTCAACTCGCCGCGCAGGGCGTGCTGCGTCCTGTCGGCGGCGCCCCGTCGCGCTGCGAGTTCACGCACGCGCTCCTGCAGGAGGCGGCCTACGAGCGGATCCTGAGACGCCGCCGCCGGGAGCTCCACGGCCGCGTCGCCGACACCCTCGTCCGGCGCTTGGCTGAGGCGGTCGAGCCGGAGCCCGAAGTCGTCGCCCATCACTGGTCCTGCGCCGGGGAACACGAGCTGGCGCTGCCGTTCTGGCGCGCGGCCGCAACCGCTGCGCTCGAGCGCGCGGCGTATCTGGAGGCGGCCGAGCACTTCCGCCGCGGGTTGCAGGCCCTCGACGCGGCGGGGCCGGAGCACAGCGGCGATCCCGCACAGGTCGACTTCCCCAGTCACCTCGCGGCCTCGCTCCAGGCCGGGCGCGGCTACGCGGCCGCGGGCGTGGACGAGGCCTATGCCAGGGCGCGAACGGCGTGCGAGCGGGCGGGGAACGACGACCGGCTGGTGCTTGTGATCCGCGGCCAGTGGATGTTCCACCTGCTTCGGGGCCGGTACGGCACCGCGCTCGAGCTCGCAGACGAGATGCTGATGCTCGCCGAGCGGAGCGACCATCCCGTCCGCCTGGCCGAAGGACATCTCTACCGCGGCCTGGTCCACATGTACCTCGCGGACTTCGACCTCGCCCGCGAGCACCTCGGCGAGGCGTTTACCCGGTACCAGCCCCCCGATCGGTCCGACCACATCTACGAGGCCCAGGGCGACACAGGGGTCGGCGCCCTCGCATACCTCGCCATGGTCCTGTGGAACCTCGGCCACGCCGAGGAGGCGCGCCAGCGCAGCGACCTCAGCCTCGAGCGTGCGGAGCGGGTCGGCGGGCCCGTGACGCGAGCTCAGGCGTGGGGCATGCGCAGCCTCCTGCACCTGAGCCGGACCGAGCCGGCCGAGTTCGGCCAGTGGCTCGACCGGGCCCGCGCGCACAGCGTCGATCACGACCTCGGCTACTGGCGGACGGTCTCCTCGCTCCTGTCGGGATGGCTTCGAGGCCGCGCCGGGGAGCTCGAGCGCGGGACCGCGCAGCTGGAGGAGAGCCTCGACGCCTACCTCGCCTCCGGATCCAGGCTCGGGACCCCCCACTTCCAGGTCCTCCTCGCCGACCTGCGGCTCGCCGCCGGCGATCGTCGTCGCGCGCTCGACGCGCTCCGTGCGGGCGAAGAGTACGTCGAGGAGACAGGCGAGCGATTCTCGGAGTCCGAGCTGTTCCGCTTCAAGGGACGTGTGCTCATGGCAGGAGACAGCCCAGATCCTCGGGGCGCAGCCGCGGCATACGAGCGGGCCGTCGCCGCCGCCCGCGACCAGAACGCGAAGATGCTCGAGCTGCGCGCCGCCACCCGCCTGGCCGGCCACCAGCTCGCCACAGGCGAGACCCCCGCCTCGCTCGATCGGGTCGCGGCGCTGTGTGACTGGTTCGGCGCGGCGTCGGACCTGCCGGACGTCGCGCGGGCGCGTGCGCTCGTGGCCTCGGAGCCCATGACCCGATGAGCGAGAAGCCGCACGTCACGGTCGCCGGCGGCGGCCTCGCCGGGCTCACCGCCGCGCTGCGGCTCGCCGAGCGCGGCTACCGGGTCAAGCTCTACGAGCAGAAGCCGTGGCTCGGCGGCGACATCGCATCCCGCCCTGCCCCGGGCGTCGAGCTCGACGTGTACCCGCACATGTACCTGAGCTGGTACCACAACTTCTGGCGCCTGCTCGAGGATGCCACGGGCGACGACCGACGCGAGCGGTTCCGCGAGGTGGACGGGGTCAAGCAGCTCCGCAGGAACGAGTTCCCGGGGTTCACCGGCCTCACGGACACGTACTCGCCCCGGCACCTGATCCAGAACCTGCGCTCGGGGGTGGGGCCTCCGGCCGACATGCTCGTCTTCGCCTACGCCGGCGTCGACCTGCTCGCCGAGCGGCTCAACCCCACGATGCGCCTGGACAACGTGAGCGTCACCGGCTTCCTGCAGGCGCGTCCCTACATGACCGAGCGCGCCGCGGAGGCGTTCGACAGCTTCATCACGACGGTGTGGGCGATCCCGAGTTACCTGACCTCGGCGGAGGACTACCGCAGCTACCTCTCGTACTCGATGGTGGAGCACACGCCGCCCTTCTGGCTGGCGAACGGCTCGGCCCTCCAGCAGGTGATAGGTCCGATCACGGACGCGCTGGAGGCGCACGGCGCCGAGATCGTCCGCGAGGTGCAGGTCAGCGGGGTCTCGCGCGAGGACGGACGCGTGACCGGGATCCGCCTTCAGAAGGCGGAGTTCGACGAGCGCTCCGACACCTGGGTGGGCGTAGGCGAGGGGTGGGACGAGGAGATCGACGAGCTCGTCCTCGCCGTGCCCCCGGACGTCCTGTCGCATCTGATTCGCACCGGTGAGCCCGGGAAGCGGGTCGTCGAGGCCGAGCCGAAGCTGGCCGAGGTGTCCCGCCTGCGGTCCCAGCGGATCCCGATCCTGCACCTCTACTTCGAGAAGAAGCTGAAGCACATCCCGGTCGAGCCGGTCGGCCTGTACGACTCCGCTTTCGCCCTGGCCTTCACCGACGTCTCCCAGACCTGGGAGGACGTGGCCGCGTTCGCCGGCAGGACCGTCCTCTCCCTCTCGGCGTCGGACCCCTTCGGGCTCCCGGGCACCGAGGATCCCCACGACGACGGCTACGCGATGCTCCTCGAGCTGGCGGAGTACCTGCCCTTCGACCCCGGGACGAAGTGGGGCGAGTCGGATGACATCGACTGGGACCTGACCCGCTTCGAGCCGAACTCGGACGCCGCGCTGTTCGTCAACGAGACGGGCACCGACGTCTGGCGCCCCGCAGCCTCGGTCGATTCCATCGGGAACGTCGCCTTCGCCGGTGACTTCTGCGCCAACCGCATCGGGATGACGACGATCGAGTCCGCGGTCACCACTGGCCTCGAGGCGGCCCGGGTCGTCGTCGAGCGGCGCGGGGTCGGCGCCCCAGTCGAGATCACGGAGCCGGATGCCGGCTTCGGCCTCTCATACGTGTGGCTGCGCTACGCGTGGGCGCCATACGTGGCCGCGGCCTGGGCATGGTCGACGGGCAGCGACGTCGCCTCCCGGGTCCGGCGGCTCCTCACGCCGGAGCCGCCGCCCGCGCGTCAGCGCCGCGACAGCTGACGTACCTGCTCGACGAGGGCGAGCAGCGGCTCGGGGTCGTCGGCGAACCGCTCCGCCTCGGCGTTGGCCGAGCCCGCGATGCGCTCGAGCACCTCCTCGGCGTCATCGAGCTGCGCCCGGAAAGCGGCGGCCAGGGTCGCAAGCCGGTCCGCGTCGTCGTCGTCCACGCGGAACAGCTCGCGGATGTGCGGGTCGCGGATGGCGAGGGCGGCGGGCAGCGTGAGGATGCCGTCCCGGATGTCCTCGTCACCTCCGCCTCCGAGCGCCTCGAGGCCGCGCTGGTCGCCGACGTCGTCGCAGCCGTGGTAGAGGACGCCAACGAGGTGCCCGTAGCGGCGCAGCCGCTGGGAGCGCGCGCCGAGCACCGCGCAGATCTCGAACATGGACCCGGTGTCCTCGCCGGCGATCCGGCGCCAGTCGACGACCCCCAGCGGCTGCCGGCGAAGCCGCCACTGGAGGCACTCGGCCGCGCCGAGCCTGCGGAGCAGCTCGGAGAGGTGACGTACGGCGAAGGGGTCGTCGGCGAAGGCGTCGAAGGCGGCGGCGACGAGGTAGCCGGAGGCCATCAGGGCCGTGAGGCGGCCGAACTTGCGCTCGACAGTCGGAATGCCCCGCCGCTCGTCGGAGCGGTCGAGGACGTCGTCGACGATCAGCGACATGTTGTGCACGAGCTCGACGCCGAAGGCGAGCTCGACGGCCTCCGAGGCGGGCGTCTCATGGGTGGCGCGATGGCAGGCGAACAGCGTGACCGGGCGGAAGTGCTTCGGCGTCCCGGAGAAGGCCCAGGCGAGCGGTTTGCGGAGCTCGTCGTCAACCTCCTCGAGCCAGCCGTCGAGGCGGTCGCGGAGCAGCTGGATCTCGGTCGCGGCGCCGAGCCGGGCGATGACATCGTCGGTGGTCGCGAGGCCGGTGGTCACGGCTTGACCCGGTAGGGGCGGTGCGGCCGCTCGCCGGGTTCGTCGTCCCTGCGGGTGAAGGAATCGAGCTGCTCGACGCCGCGTCGCATCTCGCGGAACGACACCTCGGCGAGGTCGCCGGCGAACGCGATGAGATCGTCGCGAAAGGCCGCCCCCGCGGAACCGGAGTCGCCGCCACCCACCGACGCCCGGACGGCCAGCCGCGACAGGTCCGGAGCACGATCGAGCCAGACCTCGAACCAGCCCGCCCCCACCCGGAACGCGGTAGTTGAGGACACCAACGAGCCGGCGGCGAGCATCCGGGGGACTAAGAGACGGCTCAACGCCTCGCAGGCTACCTCCCGGGCGACCCCGCGCGCCAGCGAGGGATAGGCCCGAAGTAGCTGGCATTCTGAGGCGCGAGTGACTGAGGTGCTCGCGGTCGACTGGTCGGGCCGGGCGAATGCTGCGGCGGAGTCGATCTGGCTCGCACGTGTGGAAGACGGCCGGCTTGACGAGCTCGAGAACGGCCTCGACCGCAGCGAGGTGATCGCGGCCGTGATCGAGCGCGCACGCAGTCAGGAGCGGACGATCGCAGGCTTCGACTTCGCCTTCTCGTTCCCGCGGTGGTACTGCGTGCAGAACGGTTGGACAACTGGGATCGAGGTCTGGCGCGGGATGCGCGACCGCGCCGAGGACCTCTTGAAGGGCTGCGCCCCGCCGTTCTGGGGCCGTGCGGGGACGATCGCGCAGAACCAGGGTCCCCGGTATCGCGAAACGGACAAGGCGGTCGGCGGACAGCCGAAGAGCGTCTTCCAGATCGCCGGCGCCGGGGCGGTGGGAACGGGCTCGCTCCGCGGGATGCCGCACCTGTTGGAACTGGTGGAGGCGGGCTTTGCGGTCTGGCCGTTCGATCCGCCGGACTGGCCGCTCGCGATCGAGATCTATCCGCGCGTGTTCGCGCCCGGCGTCGTCAAAAGCCGGCACCGTGAGCGGCGGACCTTTCTCGAGCGACGCTTCCCTGACCAGGATCCGGTGTTGCTCGAACGTGCCGCGGGTTCGGAGGATGCGTTCGACGCCGCGGTTTCGGCTCTCGCCATGGCCGCCCACCTCGACGAGCTCTCCACGCTCCCCGAACGGCCGCCCGGATCCGCCCAGCGCATCGAGGGAGAGATCTGGACGCCGTTGTAGGGCCGCTGCCGCCTCCTCCTCGGCGACTCCGCCTAGACCAGTTCCTTCAGGCTCCTGATCTGGAACGCCTTGATCAGGTCGCCCACACCTTGGAACAGCGCCCAGATCCCCGCGAACACCAGCAGCGTGTACGCCTTGTCGATGAAGAACTGGCCGCCGGTCCAGAACGCCAGCACGATCATCGCTATCCCGGAGATCAGGCCGAACCACCACAGCTCGTTCGCCTCCCGCTCCCCGAACGCCTGGATGATCCAGAACAGGCCCACCATCAGGAACAGGAAGCCCAGGATGTCCGCGATCCCGGCGAACGTCTCCTCCGGGTTGATCAGCGCGATCACTCCGGCGATCAGGAACAGCACGCCGAAGACGAGCAGGATCCAGCGGGCCGCGCCCTCGATCAGTCCCGCGAGCGCCAGCTGCTGAAAGCCCGAGGCGAGGAACATCGCTCCGATCAGCACCCCGACCGTGGTGATCGACGCCTGGTCGAACTGCAGGATCACCAGCGCGATCACGATCCAGAGGATCCCGAACACGAGCCATAGCCACCAGAGCCCCGACAGTCCCGTCAGCGCCTGACGCGCTGCCCTTTCCGGCCCCGAAGCTTCCACGCGAGTCTCCTTCCCTGGGGGTCGGCTGAAGGATGGCCGAGCGGCCGGACGGCGGCGGCCGGCTAAAGCGCTACGCGGCCGGCGCGGCCTCGGACAGCGGGAAGAGGCCGAGGAACCGCCTGGCCGCCCGGCGGTCGCCCTCGATCGTCATCGCCCCGCTGCGCTCCGCTTCGGCGAGCCCCACGCGCTGCCACATCACGCCTCCCAGCGTCATCGGATCCGCCGTGATCGTCGCCTCCGCGTGCGGGGCCTCGCCGCGCTCGAGCTCCAGATCGCCGGCGGCCACCCGCACGTGGAAGACCTGGTCGCCCAGGCGCAGCTCGAACGTGGCATCGAGGTCCCGCGCCGCGTCCGCGTCGAAGAGGGTCCGCAGGGCGATCATCGTCGAGTCGACACCCAGCTGCGGGTTCCCCGGCGGCACCGGCGCAGCCGACCCCCACGTTCCCAGTGCGAGCAGCACCGGCTCCAGTTCCCGCCCGCGCTCCGTCAGCTCGTATACGCGCGAGCCGGCAGGCGGCGCCAGCGTCCGGCGGCGCAACACGCCCGCCTGCTCCAGCTCGCGCAGCCGCTGCGCCAGCACGTCCGGGCCGATGTGCGGCAGGCCTCGGCGCAGATCCGTGAACCGCTTCGGGCCCAGCAGCAGCTCGCGCACGACGAGCAGCGCCCAGCGCTCCCCGACCACGTCGAGGGCGCGCGCTATCCCGCACAAGTCTCCGTAGGTCCTCATGGCTAATTGGTTTTTCCAACTATATGCTACGTTATTTCGATCAACGGACGAAGGAGCAGAGCGAAATGAGCGAGCGCGACGGATTCCAGCCGGGGGTCCCCTCCTGGGTCGACGTGATGGGCCCGAATGTCGATCGACTGACCGGCTTCTACGGAGCCGTGTTCGGTTGGGACTTCGCCGGCCCCGGCGAGATGCCCGGCGACCCGCCCGGCAAGTACTTCGTCGCACAGCTCCGCGGCCGGGACGTGGCGGGCGTCGCCTCACTCCCGCCCGAGTCCGGAGGGCCCGGCTGGAACACGTACATCGAGGTGGAGAGCGTCGACCGCTCGGCCGGAGACATCGAGCAGGCCGGCGGCACCATCCTCGCTGCCCCGTTCGACGCCCCGCCAGCCGGCCGGATCGCCGTGGCTGCCGATCCCACCGGCGCCACCTTCGCCATCTGGCAGCCGCGCGAGCGCCGCGGCGCGCAGCTCGTCAACGAGCCGAGCGCTTGGAGCATGAGCGCGCTGAACACGCCTGACCGCGACGTCGCCGCCGCCTTCTACAACGCCGTCTTCGGCTGGACGCTCGACACCTTCGAAGTGGGGGACATGGAGGTCGGCCTCTTCCGCCTCCCCGGCTTCGTCGGCGGCGAGCCCCAGCAGCCGGTGCCGCGCGACCTGGTCGCCACGGTCGCGCCCCCCGGAGGAGAGACGGGCTGGAGCGTCGACTTCTGGATCGACGACGCCGACCGCGCCGTCGCCGCCGCCACCGAGCACGGCGGAAGCGTGGTCTCGCCCGTCTCCGAGAACATCCCGTCATTCCGGCAAGCCGTGCTCGCCGACCCGAACGGCGTGCCGTTCGGCGTCAGCCAGCTCGTGCTGAACGGGCAGGGGGCATAGTGCTGACCGACGCCCGCATCGCCTCCCGGATCCCTGTGCGCGACCTCGGCCGCGCACGGGAGTGGTACTCCGACAAGCTCGGCCTCGAGCCCAGCGAGGAGCGCCCGGGCGGCCTCCGGTACCGGCTCGCGAACGGCGAGTTCGCCCTGTTCGAGTCGGCGGGGGCTTCCCCCGGCACGTTCACCCAGATGGGGTTCGAGGTCGACGACCTCGTGGCCACCGTGGCCGAGCTCAAAAGGCGCGGGGTCGTGTTCGAGGAGGTCGACGTGCCCGGGCTCGAGACCGTCGACGGGATCGCCGAGGTCGAGGGCAACTACCCGAGCAAGGGCGGACACGGCGAGCTCGCCGCCTGGTTCCGCGACGTCGACGGCAACATGCTCGGGATCGGCCAGCCGCTCAGCAGGCCGCGGTAGCGCAACCCTCAGGGGTCCCCTCCTCGCGCCGGCGGAGGACCAGCGCAGCCGCCGCGGCCGCCAGCGCCATCAGCACCGCGCCCGTCAGGGCCGCCAGCTGCAGCCCGTCCACG
>JBKGUS010000382.1:0-24047 GCA_046462295.1 Thermoleophilaceae bacterium
CCGGCGGGCCGGCCGGGTCCGGCGGCTCGGGCGCACCGGGGCGGTGGCGGCGAGGGCGCGAATGGTGCGCAGCGCCCGGCGCCGCTCCTCCTCCGTGTAGTCGGCGAAGTCCTTGTCACGCAGCAGCTCGACGTCCGACCAGGCCGCCGGCACCACCTCCATCTCGGCTTCCGTCTCGGACAGGCGCTGCGCGGCGGGCACCGCCACGCGCGGGAGCACGAGCTTGGCCGCGTCGTCGAGGACGGCAGGCGGCTCGGGGGGCGCGGCGGGCGCGGGCACGAACCACTCGGCGAAGGCGGCGTCGAAGGCCGGCAGGTCCTCGTGCCGCGAGCAGAGCGTCGCGCGCAGCGCGAAGTACGCCGCCTCGGGGTCAGCCGGGTCCACGGCGGAGAGCGCGCGGTGGGCGGAGAGGAGCTCGCCGACGCCCACTCGCACTCCCCCGGCGCGCATCGACGCGGCCAGCAGCGTAAGCCTGCCGGTGAGCCTGGCTCCGAGGCGCTCACGCACCCTGCAGCACCCCGCTCTCGCGCACGTGGTCGATGTCCTCCTTGACCTTGAGCACCACCCCGAGGGTGGACTCGAGCTCCGCTTCGTCGAGCGCGAGCAGCGCCTGCGCCCACGCGATGGTCTCTCCCACCCCGGGAAGCTTGTACAGCTCCTCGCCGCGAAGCCGCGCGACTGCATCGCAGACTCGCTCGGCGATCGCGTCGGGCACGCCCGGCAGGCGCACGCGCACGATCTCCGCCTCGCGCCCCGGCGAGGGGTAGTCGATCCAGTGGTACAGGCAGCGCCGCTTCAGCGCGTCGTGCAGCTCGCGCGTGCGGTTCGACGTGATCACGACAAGCGGCGGTCGCTCGGCCTTGACCGTGCCCAGCTCCGGAATCGACACCTGGAAATCGGATAGGAGCTCGAGCAGGAACGCCTCGAACTCGTCGTCCGCGCGGTCTATCTCGTCGATGAGCAGCACGACCGGCTCAGTCGCCTGGAGCGCGTCGAGCAGCGGCCGCCGCAGTAGGAACTGCTCCGAATAGAGCCCGCCGGCCTCGCCGGCCCGCAGATGCAGCAACTGGCGCGGGTAGTCCCAGTCGTACAGCGCGTGATGCAGGTCGATCCCCTCGTGGCACTGGAGCCGGATGAGCCGCGCTCCCGTCGCGCCCGAGAGCGCCTTCGCCACCTCCGTCTTGCCGACGCCCGCCTCGCCCTCGAGCAGCAGCGGCTGCTCGAGCGAGGCGGCCAGGAAGACCGCAGTCGAGAGGCCCGGGTCGGCGAGATAGCGCTCGCCCGCCAGGGCCTCGCGTACGGCTGCGGGGCTGTCGAGACTCAGGAGCTCGCGGCCTCCTCCAGCGCCCGCCGCGTGAGCACACGCGCCAGGTGCCGCTTGTAGTCAGGTGTCGCATTCAGGTCGCCGGGCGGCTCGGTCCCCTCTGCGGCCTGCTCCGCGGCACGGCCGATCGAGCCGGCGTCGAGCGCCTGTCCGCGCAGCGCATCCTCGGCGGCGCTCGCGCGAAGTGGCGTGGAGGCCATGTGAGTGAGGCCGATCCGCACGTCCTCACACGAGCCGTCCGGGGCCTTCTTGACCAGCGCGCAGACAGCGACCATCGCCCAGTCCTCACGGCGGCGATTGAACTTCTCGTAGGCGAAGCCGTAGCCATCCAGTGCGGGCAGCCGCACCTCGGTGAGCACCTCGTCGGGCGCGAGCGACGTGGTGAGGTAGTCCTGGAACAGCTCGGACGCGGCGATCGTCCGCTCGCCTTCAGAGCCCCGGGCCGTCACCTCACCCTCGCAGGCCAGCAGCACGGCCGGCATGTCGGACGCCGTGTCGCCGTGCGCCAGCGACCCGCCGATCGTGCCGCGGTTGCGCACCTGCTGATCGGCGATCGTCGCCGCCGCGGCCGAGGCGAGGCCCAAGCCGCCGGTCGCGACCTGATGATGGGTGGTCATCGCGCCGACGCGGAACGAGCCGTTCTCGCGCTCGATTCGGGCCAGACCGGGGACCCGCCGCAGGTCCACCAGCAGGGTGGGAAAGGCCAGCCGCAGTTTCATGAGCGGCAGCAGCGAGTGGCCGCCGGCGAGCAGCTTGGCGTCCTCGCCCCCCTCGCGCAAGGCCGCGATAGCGTCTTCTACCGACTCCGGCGCGGCGTAATCGAATGCTGCCGGGATCATTGGGCACCTCCCTCCTGGATCGCCTGCCAGACCCGCATCGGCGTGAGCGGCATGTCGATCGTGGTCACGCCGACCGGCTCCAACGCATCGAGCACGGAGGCCACCACGGCCGGGGAGCACGCGATCGTCGCCGCCTCGCCGACGCCCTTGACGCCGAGCGTGTTCGTCGGCGAGGGCGTCTCGGTGCGATCGGTCTCGAAGCTGGGCACGTCCGCCGCGCTCGGGAGCGCGTAGTCGACGAACGTCCCGGTCACGAGCTGGCCGTCGCCGTCGTAGACGACCTGCTCGTAGAGCGCCTGGCCCACGGCATGGACGATCCCGCCGTGGATCTGGCCTTCGATCAGGAGCGGGTTGATGGCGGGCCCGCAGTCGTCGACACAGACGTAGCGCACGATGTCGACGCGGCCGGTCTCGATGTCGACCTCGCTGATGCAGGCATGCGCGCCGAACGGCCAGACGAAGTTGGACGGGTCGTAGAAGCACACCTCGTCCAGCCCGGCCTCCATGCCCTCCGGCAGGTCCGCGGGGATGTACGCCTCGCCGGCCACGTCGGCGATGGTCATCGCCTTGTCGGGCGAGCCGCGCACCTGGAACTTGCCCTCGGCGAGCTCGATGTCCTCCGGCGCCGCCTCGAGCTTGTGCGCCACGATCCGCTTCGCCTTGTCCTGCACCTTCTCGGCGGCGCGGGCGATCGCCTCTCCGCCGACCGCGAGCGACCGCGAGCCGTACGTGTTCTTGCCGAACGGGCCGGTGTTGGTGTCGCCGTGGATCACGTCGACCACGTCGGGCGCGACGCCCAGGCGATCGGCGGCGATCTGAGCGAAGCTCGTCTCGAGGCCCTGGCCGTGTGGCGAGGTTCCCGTGTACACGGTGACCGACCCCGTGGGGTGCACGCGCACCTGGGCCGACTCGAAGTAGCCGCCCTGCATGCCCCAGCCGTCGGGCCCCAGGGCGCGCGACGGCCCCAGCCCACAGATCTCGACGTAGGTCGAGAATCCGACGCCGCGGTAGACGCCTCGCTCGCGCAGCTCGGCCTGCTCGCGACGGAAGGCCTCGAGGTCGAGCATCTCCAGGCAGCGATCGAGCGTGCCCCCGTAGTTGCCCGAGTCATAGATGAACCCGTGCGGCCGCTCGTTCGGGAACTCCTTGATGAAGTTCTTCCGCCGCAGCTCGAGCGGGTCCATGTCGAGCTCTTTGGCGAGCTCGTCCATCGTGAGCTCGATCATGTGGGTCGCCTCGGGACGCCCCGCCCCACGGATGGCGTCGGTCGTGAACTTGTTGGTGAACACGCCGACGATGTCCGTCTGGACGGCGGCGAAGTCGTAGCAGCCGCTGATCACGCAGGCGCTGAACGTCGGGATGACCGGCCCCTCGATCAGGTGGTAGGAACCGCAGTCCTGGATGATCTTCGCGTGGATCCCCGTGACGGTCCCGTCGCGCTTGGCCCCGATCCGCACGTAGTCGATCTGGTCGCGCCCGTGATGCGTGGTCGCCATCTCCTCCGAGCGCGTGGCGGTCCACTTGACGGGCTTGCCGAGCTTGCGCGCACACCAGCAGGCCAGCACCTCCTCGCCGTACACCTGGAGCTTGGAGCCGAAGCCGCCGCCGACCTCCGGCGCCACCACCCGGATCTTGTCCTCGCTCAGCCCGAGCTGGATGGAGAGGATGACTCGGCAGATGTGGGGGATCTGCGTGGCGCTCCAGAGCGTCAGCTTGCCCTCGCGCCACTCGGCCAGGACGCTTCGTGGCTCGATCGCCGCCCCCGCCGTGCGGTGGTTGACGATGCGCTTCTCGACCACGACCTCAGCGTCCCGGAAGGCCGCCTCGACGTCACCGCCGGGCAGCGACCACTCGAACACCTTGTTGGTGCCGTACTCCTCGTGGATGATCGGAGCGCCGTCCTCGAGCGCCTTCTCGGGGTCGACGACGGCCGGCAGCGGGTCGTACTCGACGACTACCTGCTCAGCCGCGTCGATCACTCCGTACTTGTCCCGGCCGAGGACGACCGCGACCGCCTGGCCGACGTAGCCGACCTTCCCGCGAGCCAGCGGCCAGTGGTCCGGCACGCGCATCTCGACGCCCGGCGGAACCCACACCATCGGGCAGGGAGCCGCCATGTCGGCGAGGTCCTCGCCCGTGAACACCGCCTCGACCCCGGGGTGCTCGCGGGCGGCCGCCGTGTCGATGGAGACGATCCGGGCGTGTGCCTCGGGGGACCGCACGAGCGCGGCGTAGAGCGTCCCCGGGAGCGTCATGTCGTCCGTGTAGGTCGCCCGCCCCATGATCAGGCGCGGGTCCTCCTTGCGCCTGAGAGCTCGCCCGACGAAGCCGTTGCCGGCGGGCTCGGTGCGCTCAGCCGCTTCTGCGCCGGGAACACCCATCAGGCCGTCACCTCCTCCTTCGCGGGCTGCGCAGGCGCGCCGCGCGCCTCACCCGCGGCGGCTTGCACCGCCTTGACGATGTTTTGGTAGCCGGTGCAGCGGCACAGGTTCCCCGCCAGCGCTTCGCGGATGTCGTGCTCGTCGGGATCCGGATCGCGAGCCAGCAGATCCGCCGCCGCCATGATCATCCCGGGCGTGCAGTAACCGCACTGGAGCCCGTGGTGCTCCCAGAACGCCTCCTGCAGCGGGTGCAGCGCGTGCTCCCCGCCGATCCCCTCGATCGTCGTGACCTCGGCCCCGTCGGCCTGCACGGCGAGGACCGTGCAGCTCTTGACCGCCTCGCCGTTCAGGTGGACCGTGCACGCGCCGCAGTTGGACGTGTCGCAGCCCACATGGGTGCCGGTGAGTGCGAGCTCGTCCCGCAGATAGTGGACCAGCAGCAACCGCGGTTCGACCTCCGATTCGTGCCTCTCGCCGTTCACAGTGACCTCCAGGCGCACGGACGCACTCATCTGACCTCCCCTGGTCGCTCTCTCCACCAGGTGATGCTATTCCTCGCCGCAAGCGGGCGGCACCCGGCACTTGTCGGAGGGGGCGCGCACTATTCTCCCGCGCTCGATGGAGGCCATCACCCGAGACCTCGAGTTCGACGGACACCGGCTCGTCTACGACGACTACGGCGAGGGCGAACGGGTCGTCGTCCTGCTTCCCGGGCTGCTGTTCTCGCGCCAGATGCACCGCCCGCTAGCGGAGACGCTGGCGGAGCGCGGCCACCGCGTGATCTGCCTCGATCTGCTCGGCCACGGCGAGTCCGACCGACCGCCCGAGATGTCGAACTACTCCATAACGATCTTCGGCCGTCAGGCCATCGCCCTGCTCGACCACGTCGAGGTGGAGCAGGCGGTGGTCGGCGGCACGTCGCTGGGGGCCAACGCGTCGCTCGAGGCGGCCGCCGCGGCACCGGACCGCGTGAAGGGGCTCGTGATCGAGATGCCGGTGCTGGACAACGCCCTGCTCGGCTGCGCCCTCGCCTTCACACCGCTGCTGGCCGGACTCACGTTCGGCGCTCCGGCCGCTCGCGCCCTCGGCCGCGGCGCTCGCCTGGTGCCACGCGGCAGCTGGCTGCTCGGCGACATGCTGCTCGACTGGGTGAGCCAGGACCCGAAGCCGTCGGCGTCAGTGCTGCAGGGGCTGTTCTTCGGCCGCGTGGCGCCGCCCTCCGAAGAGCGGCGCCGGATGTCCCACAAGACGCTCGTGATCGGCCACTACCGCGATCCGATCCACCCCTTCTCCGATTCCGACATGCTCGTGCGGGAGCTCCCGGATGCGCGGCTCGTACAGGCGTCGTCGATCCTCGAGCTCCGCCTCACGCCCGAGCGGCTGACGAACGAGATCGTCGTGTTCGTGGAGGAGTGCTTCCGCCCGCGGGCGCGCCGCGGCGGCCGGCGGCGACCCGCCTCGTCCGCGCGCCGAGACGCCCATTCGCGTAGCTAAGGTTCCGTTGAATGGCCCGACGCAAGGGTGAGAAGGAGGCCCTGCGCCGCGAACGCGAGCGGCGTGAGGCGGAGGCGAAGGCCGCTCAGCGGCGCAAGCAGCTCGTGGGCTACGGCGGGGGCGGGCTGCTCGCGATCGCCGCGATCGCGGCGATCATTCTCGTCGCCGCGGGTGGCAACGGCGCCGAGGGCCAGGGCGGCGGGGACCTCTTCCCCGAGGGCGGCGACGTGCCGGAGCAGACCGAGTTCGGGCTGGAGGCGGCGGCTGAGGCGGCGGGGTGCGAGCTGCGCAGCAACCGCGGTACCGGCGTAGCCGATCACACGACGACCCTCGACGAGAAGGTCGACTACGCCACCAACCCGCCCACCAACGGCCGCCACTACCAGATCCCTGCGGAGGACGGCCTCTACCACGAGGCGCCGACCGACGAGCAGCTGGTGCACACGCTGGAGCACGGCCGGGTGATCGTGTGGGCGAAGCCGAGCCTGCCGGAGGAAGCGCGCCAGCAGATCCGGGCGCTGTTCGAGGAGGACGACTACCAGATGGTCGTGGTCCCCCGGAGCAACATGAAGCCGGGGGTCGCGGCGACCGCGTGGAACCGCGACCCGGACCCGGGCGGCACGGGACGCACGCTCGCCTGCCCGCGCTGGAACGAGAACGTGGTCGACGCCCTCCGCACGTTCCGCGACGAGCACCGCTCGAACGGGCCCGAGCCGGTTCCGTAGGGGTCCGCAACCGCGGCACCACCTGAGTGTTCAGGTGGCTGTGAAGCTGCCCGCCTCAGCAGCAGCGGTTCTCTGCGTCCTCTTGGCCCTCCCCGCGGCGGCCGCCGCGGCGAAGCCATTCGACTTCGAGCTGACGCCGCCGTCTGCGACCGGGGCGAAGGCGAGCGCCGCCGGCTCGGGCACCGTCTCGCCACGGCTTGCTACGAAGCGGCGCTTCAACCTACTCGGGATGCGCTGGCGCGGCCGCGCGGTGCCCGAGATCGACGTGCGCGTGCGACGGCCGGGACGTGGCTGGAGCCGCTGGGCCGATCTCGCGGCCCATGACGATCACAACCCCGACCCGCGCCGCGGCGAGCGCTTCGCCCGCGCCTCCGACCCGCTGTGGGTCGGCACGGGGAACGGCGTGCAGTACCGGCTGAGCCGCCCGGTTCGCGGGCTCCGGCTCCACTTCGTGAACGTGGGCACTCGCGCCCGCGCCGCCCAGGACCCGCAGCCGGACATCGTCAGCCGCGCCGAGTGGGGCGCCACCGGGTGCCCGCCGCGCGAGCCGGCCGACTACGGGACCGTGAAGGCGGTGCACGTGCACCACACCGTGTCCCTGAACGACTACGCGCCCGCCGAGGCGCCGGCCATGGTGCTGGCCATCTGCCGCTACCACCGCAACTCGAACGGGTGGAACGACATCGGCTACAACGCGCTCGTCGACAAGTACGGCGTGCTCTACGAGGGCCGCGCCGGCGGGCTCGACCAGCCGGTGATCGGCGCCCAGGCGCAGGGCTTCAACTCGGAGACGGCCGGCATCGCGAGCATCGCCGACCACACGAGCGTGGGCGCCACGCCGCAGACGCTCGACGCGCTGGCCCGCTACATCCGCTGGAAGCTCCAGGTCCACCTGCAGCCGCTCAGCGGGCCCGTGACCCTGCGAAGCTCGGGTGGGTCCGCGTCGAAGTACGGCGCCGGCGCCCAGGTCACGGTGGAGCGCGTGCTCGGGCACCGGGACACCGGCAAGACGGCCTGCCCCGGCCAGCTCCTCTACAACCAGCTCGACGAGCTGCGCGCGATGGTGGCGAGCGGGGTGGCCACCGTGCCCAGCGCGGCC
Organism: Thermoleophilaceae bacterium; assembly: GCA_046462295.1. Lineage (GTDB taxonomy): Bacteria > Actinomycetota > Thermoleophilia > Solirubrobacterales > Thermoleophilaceae > JACVRW01. The sequence continues at coordinate 7,863 of JBKGUS010000382.1, forward strand.
ACGCGCCTGAGCGGGACGCTGGCGGACTACCGGGTCGACTTCGGCGAGATCGTGCCGGTGAACGGGCTGCTGTCCGGCCCGGACGGCCTGCCGCTCCCCGGAGAGCGGGTCGAGATACAGGTGAACGGAGACGGGCGCTGGATCACCTCGCGGCGCGTGCTGAGCGCGGCTGACGGGACGTTCGCCACCGAGCTCAAGCCGCGAAAGCGCATGTACGTGCGGATGCGCTTCCCCGGGCGGCCGGACCTCGGCGGCGCGTTCTCCACGCGCCTGCTGCTGCGGCTGAGCCCGGTAATCGAGATGCAGCGTGCGCGGAAGCGCGCGCGGCGCTGGCAGGCCGTGCCGGTGAAGGGAACGGTCGGGCCGCGCAAGCGCTTCCTCCGCCTGGTCGTGCAGCAGCACGTGAACGGGCGCTGGAAGAAGGTGGGGGCGAAGACCGTGCGCCCACGGCGCGGGCGCTTCAGGACCTCGTTCGTGCCCGGCTTCCGGGACCGCTACCGGTACTCGGTCGTGGCGAAGTCGGACGACGACACGGACCGCGGGTCCACCGGCTGGCTGCCGCTGCGCGTGCGGTAGGCGCTACCAGCCCTGCTTCAGGTCCTCGCTGTACAGACCGTGGCCGGTGGCGAGCATGCGCGCCGTCTTGGCGAGGATCTTGACGTCCAGCCAGAGCGAGCGATGCTCGACGTACCAGACGTCGAGCTCGATCCGCTCCGGCCAGGGCAGGGAAGTGCGGCCGTTCACCTGGGCCCACCCCGTGATGCCGGGCTTGACGTCGAGGCGGCGCAGCTGGCGCTCGGTGTAGCGGTCCACCTGCTCCTGAACCGTGGGGCGCGGCCCCACGATCGCCATCTCGCCCTTCAGGACGTTCACGAGGTTGGGGAGCTCGTCGAGCGAGAAGCGCCGCAGCAGGCCTCCCACGCGCGTGATTCGCGGGTCGCCCTCGAGCACGTAGACGCCGGCGCCCATCGTCTCGGCCTTGGGGACCATTGTGCGGAGCTTCCAGAGCTCGAAGGGCTCGCCGTGGCGGCCCACGCGGCGCTGGCGGTAGAAGGCGGGGCCGCGGCTCTCGAGCCGGATCGCCACGGCCGCGATCGCGATCACCGGGGAGGCGACCGCCAGCGCCGCCGCAGCGACGGCGATGTCCAGGGCACGGCTAGCGTTCGGCATCGGCGTAATGCGGATCCTGTACCTGCACCAGTTCTTCGTCACCCGCGCGGGCGTGGGGGGCACGCGGTCGTACGAGTTCGCGCGCCGCTTCGTCGCGCTGGGGCATGAGGTGCGCATCGTAACCGCGGCGGGGGCGGCCGGCCCGGGCACGAGCCGCGTCGACGGCATCGAGGTCATGGCCGTGCGCGGTGCCTACTCGGACTACGTGCGCGCCACGTCGCTGTCGTACCTCCGCCGCATGCTGGCCTTCGCCCGCTTCGCCCTGTCCGCCACGGCGGCGGCGCTGCGCGACCCGCGCCCGGACGTGGTCTACGCCACCTCGCCCCCGCTCACGATGGCGCTGCCCGCGCTGGCCGTGGCCGCCGTGCGGCGCGTTCCGCTCGTCTGGGAGGTGCGCGACCTGTGGCCTGAGGCCCCGATCCAGATGGGCGCGCTTCGCAACCCGCTGCTCCGCCGGGCGGCCCGCTTCGTCGAGCGCTTCGTCTACCGGCGTGCGGCCCGCCTGATCGCCCTCTCACCCGGGATCCGGGACGGGATGATCGCCGCGGGGGCGCCCGCGGACCGGGTGGCGCTCGTGCCGAACGCGTCCGACCTCGACCTCTTCCGCCCCGCTGCTCCCCCCGAGCGCTTCCGCGTGAGCTACTTCGGCACGATGGGCGAGGCCAACGACCTGACCGCGGCCGTCGAGGCGGCACGGCTCCTGCCGGACGTCGAGTTCCTTCTCGTGGGCGACGGCAAGCGGCGTGCCGAGCTCGAGCGCGGCGCCCCGCCCAACGTGGTCTTCACGGGCCCGGCCGCGGCCAAGGAGGAGGTCGCCGAGCTGGCCGCCGAGTCGAGCGCCTGCCTGACGCTCTTCAAGGACGTGCCCGTGCTCGCCACGAACTCGCCCAACAAGCTCTTCGACACGTTCGCGGCCGGGCGGCCGGCCATCGTGAACATGGACGGCTGGATGCGCCGGCTCGTTGAGGAGAACGAGGCCGGCCTCTACGTGCGCGCGGGCGATGCCCGCGACCTGGCCGACCGGATCGCGTGGCTGCGCGCGCACCCTGCCGAGGCCGAGCGGATGGGCCGCAACGCGCGCTCCCTGGCCGAGCGCGAGTTCGGCCGCGACGAGCTCGCCGCGCGGGCGCTGCGAGTCCTCGAGGAGGCCGCGCGCTGATTCTCTCGTACTGCGTGGTCAACACGAACGGCCGCGAGGACCTGATCGCCTGCCTCGAGGCGATCGAGCGCACCCACCCGCCGGAGCTGGAGCACGAGGTGCTCGTGCTCGACAACGCGTCCGACGACGGCTCCGCTGAGGCGGTGCGCGAGCGCTTCCCGGCCGGTCGCCTGTTCGCGCTCGAGCGGCGCAGGGGCAAGGCCGAGAACGATTCGACGCTCCTGCGCGAGTCGCGCGGCAGGTACTGCCTGCTGCTGAACGAGGACTCCGAGCTGTGCGAGGACGCGGCGCGGGCGCTCGTCGACGCGCTCGAGCGCGACCCGGGCGCCGCGGTCGCCGGCGCGCAACTTCTGACGACCGCGGGCGAGCCGACTGCCTGCGCCTGGAGGCTTCCCGACGCCGGCTGGGCGCTCGCCGCCGCGGTCTTCCTGCACGAACGCTACGCGGTGCAGAGCCGGGGCACGGCCGTGCGCGAGGTGGGCTGGGTGCAGTCGAGCGCGATGCTCGTGCGACGTCAGGCGGCGGAGGCGGTGGGGTGGCTCGACCCGGACTTCTTCGTGTACTCGGACGAGACGGACTTCTGCAAGCGGCTGCACGATGCCGGCTGGCGCATCCTGTTCGTCCCTCTCGCGCGCGCGGTCCACCACGACCAGCTCTCCACCGACGCCGCCGCGATGCGCCGCCGGATCGTGGAGTTCCACCGCAACCGGGACCTGTACTTCCGCAAGCACGGCATGCCGGTGACGCGTGCTCTGTGGCGCGTGTGCTGGACCTGGGCGTACCTGGTGCGGGCCGTGGCGGCGCTGGTGCTTCCCGGCCACGACCCGCGCCGCTATCTCATCCACGCCCGCCAGCAATTGATGCCCGCACGGGGAGAGGGCATTCGGGAGGCCGCAGCCGCCTACAACGCGGCTAAGGTGCCCCCCGGTGGAGCACGCTGACACCGCCCAACTGGCCGCGGTCGGCGGCGCGCTCGCGGCAGTGCTGGTGCTGCTCGCCCGCGGGCGCTTCACGTTGCTCGCCGGACTCGTGCTGCTCGGCTTGAGCGAGGTCGGGCTGACGCTGTCGCTCGGCACCGGTCCGCTCGACCGCCTGACGAGCGCGAGCGGAGCCGCGGCGGGGGTGCTCGGCCTGATCGTCCTCGGTGCGGCTGCCGCGCTCCTCGCCAGGCGGCCGGCGCTGGTCCCGATCGCGATGCTGCTCGCGGCGCCCTTCCGGCCGCCGGTCCAGTTCGACGCGACGAGCGAGTTCATCGTCTCGATTGCGGACGACGGCCGGCTCGGCCGGCTGCTGCCGCTCTACTTCGTCCTGCTCGCGGCGGTGCTCGCCCTGGGCTGGAGGGCGCTGCGCGGCAAGCCGGTGCGCGCGCTGCACCCGGTGATCGCGTATCCCGCGGCGGCGTTCTTCGCGTTCGCGATGGTGTCGCTCCTGTGGGCGGACGACGTGGAGGCAGGAGCCAACCTGCTCGCGTTCTTCACGCTGCCGTTCGCGGCGCTGCTCGGCACGGTCGCGCGGGCGGACTTCCCCGACTTCGTGCCTCGCGTGCTGGCGGCCGTGGGGATCGGGCTGGCCACTCTGTTCGCGGTGGTCGGGCTGTGGCAGGCGGTCACCCGCGAGCTGTTCTTCTACGCGCCGAACCTTGCCGTGTCGAACGCCAACTCGGACTACTTCCGCGTGACCTCGCTGTTCGGCGACCCGAGCCTCTACGGCCGCCACGTGGTGCTCGGGATCGGGATCGCGCTGGCGCTGCTGGTCACCCAGCGCTGGCGCACATGGCCGCTGGTTGGGCTGGTGGCCGTGATGTGGGCGGGACTGCTGTTCTCGTACTCGCAGTCGAGCATGGCCGCACTGCTCGTGGTCACGCTCGGCCTCGCGCTGGCGACCGGGGACCGGCGCGTGCGGCGCGCGGTGGGCCTGCTGGCGCTCGTGGCGGTGATCGGCGCAGGCGCGTACGTGGCCGTGAGGCTCGTCGACGGCGCCGACCTCAACCGGATCACGAGCGACCGGACCGAGCGCGTGGAGGACACCGCACGGGTGATCGAGGAGCGGCCGGTGGCCGGAGTGGGGATCGGCGGCCAGCCCCGGGCGAGCCGTGAGCTGGCCGACAGCACGCAGCCCACGCCGACCTTCGTCTCTCACACGACCCCGCTGACCGTCGCGGCGGAGCTCGGCCTGATCGGGCTGGCGCTGTACGTGTGGCTGCTGGCCGGTGGGGCGCGGCTGATCGGGTGGGTGCACGATCGCGACGACGCGTTCGGGCTGGCGCTCGGCGCGTCGTTCCTGGCGCTGTTCGTGCACGCGCTGTTCTACAGCGGGTTCCTCGAGGACCCGCTCACCTGGCTGGTGCTGGCGGTGGCGGCGGGCTGGCTGGCGTGGAAGCAGGCGCAGATGACGGCCTCGGAGCGAGCGAAGGCCCGGGTGGCCGGCGGATGAGCGCGCGGGCGCCAGAAGCGGCCGCCCCGGTCGCAGGCGTGGGGGAGCGCGTCTCTGCGCCGGGGTCGTGGACGCTCGTCGGAGTGCTCTTCGTGCTCGTGGCGATCACCCTCCCGGAGCTCGGCTCGGACCCCTGGCGCTTCCGGCCGGGCCCGGTCGACCCTCAGGGTCCGCTCGCGCCGCTCGTGAGCGCGGCGGGCGAGGAGTGGGACCTCGGGATCCCGCGTGCCTCGGCGTTCCTGGCGGCGTTGCTCTGCGGAGCGGCTGCCGTGTGGCTGCTCGCGTCGCGCCCGCGCTCACCGGGTCTCCCGCGCTGGGCCGCCGTCGCCCTCGTCCTCGGCGTCGGCCTCCTCCTCACGGCGCCGGCCACCCTGCTCCAGCTCGGCCTCCGCGACTCCACGGCGCCGTGGTTCTTCACGAACGACTCGACCTATCAGGCCGAGCTCGGCGGCGAGCTGCTGCTCGACCTCGACAACCCGTACGGGCACGACTACCGCGAGTCGGGCCTGGAGCGCTTCTACACGCGCGACGGGAGCGTGTCCGAGCGCGTCCGCGAGCGCGAGGTGGCGCTCGAGCACTTCGCCTACTTCCCGGGCTCGGTGGTCACCGCGGCGATCTGGCGGGTGCTGCCGGAGCCGTTCGACGACTACCGCCTGCTCGTCCTGTTCTGCAACCTCGCGATGCTGGCGGCGGCGCTGGCGTTCCGCGGGCCGCTCGCGGCGCGGCTGGCGCTGGGGGCGCTGCTCGTGTGCAACCCGATCGCCGTCAGATCGGCCTGGTTCGGGCAGAACGATGCGCCCAGCCTGCTGCTGCTGGTGCTGGCGTTCGCACTGGCGTCGCGACGCCGCTTCGGCTGGGCGGCGGCCGCGCTGGGCGGAGCGGTGCTGCTGAAGCAGTTCGCGCTCGTGGCGGCGCCGTTCCTGGCACTGATGATCGTGCGCGAAGCGGGCACGGGCGCTAGCACCGCGCGGACCGAAGGCGCGGTCGCCTCGCGAGCCGCCGCGCTCGATGCGCTTCGCCGCCCCACCCTCGCCTTCGCGGGCGTGCTTGCCGCCGGCATCCTCCCGTTCTTCGTCGTGGACCCCGTCGCCTTCTACGAGGACACGATCAAGTTCGGCGCGGGGACCTACCGCATCGTCGGCTACGGCCTGTCCGCGATCCTCGTGGAGGTCGGAATCGTCGAGGATCGCGAGGGCGCCTACCCGTTCGCACTTCTCGCCCTGCTCACCTGGGTGCCGCTCACCGCCTGGCTCCTGCTCGTGCAGAGGCGCAGCGCGGAGCTCTGGGTCGGGGCGGCCGCGTTCGCCATCTCGATCCTGTGGCTCATGTTCATCGGACGCACCTTCAACAACTACTACCTCGTGTGGCCCATGACGGGAGCGGTGGCGGCCGCGCTGATGGCGGTAGCTTCCTCGTGTGCGCCCGATCGACCTGAACCCGGGTGAGGCGGTCCTCCACGAGGGCGACCCCGCCCGCTGCGCCCTGATCCTCCCCGGCGTCCGCTACTTCAGCCAGGCGCCGCTCCTGTGGTTCGCGCGCGAGGCGGCGCAGGCGGCCGGCTGGTCCGTGCTCGCGCTGAGCGAGCGGGCACCGGCCGGCGAGGAGCCTTTCGAGTGGATGCGGAGGCGGGCAGCGAGCGCGCTCGATGCGACCGATGCCGCGACAGTCGCGGTGATCGGGAAGTCGCTGGGGAGCGCCGCGGCGCCTCTGGTGGCCGAGCGTGGGCTGCCCGCCGTGTGGGTCACGCCGTTGCTCGTGCGGCCGGACGTCGTGGGAGCGCTCGCCTCGTCATCCGCCCCCACCTTGCTCGTCGGGAGCTCAGCGGACCCAACGTGGTCCGACGGCGAGCAGCCAGGGGGTGCGTCCGTCGAAGTCCTGGAGTTCGAGGGCCTCGACCACTCGCTTCAGGTCGAGGGCGATCCGCTCGCCTCGCTCGACGTGCTGCGGCAGGTCACGCAGCGGGTCGGCGACTTCCTCAGGAACTACATCTAGCGCGCCTGCTCGCGCTCCCGCTTCGCCATCCGCCGGTCCCGCCTCGCGTCCTTCCTCGCCGCCGGCGAACCCTCCTCGGCGAACGCGAACTGGAACGATCGACCCGTGATGTACACGCGCTCGTTGTCCGCCACTGCCGGGTTCGCGTACTTGCCGCCGTTCCTGAACCGCCAGACACGCTTGCCGTCCCTGGCCCGCACCGCATAGACCGCGTCGCTGCCGCCCGCCACCGCGCGCTGCGCCTCCGAGCCGCAGGTCGAGCAGATCGCGTAGTAGACGAGGCCGTCCATCACCGTCGCCGCCGCGTGGACCGTCCCGCCCGCCTCCTTCTGCCAGACGATGTCGCCGGTCGCCGCGTCGAGGGCGTAGAACTGGCCGTCGTAGGTGCCCACGAACACCTTCCGCTTGTACACGGCCGCCGCCCCGTAGATGTACGAGCCGAGCGGGCGCGCCCACAGCAGCCGGCCCGTCTTCGCCCCGAACACGTACATCGTGCCGTCGGTGCTCCCGATGTACACGCGCCCGTGGGCCACCGTGGGTGTGGCGTAGTAGAACTCGCGCGCGGACCCCTCGCTCCACAGGAGCTTGCCCGTCTTGGCGCTCAGCGAGTAGATCGTGCCGCTGTCCGAGGCGATGAAGATCCGGCCCTTCCAGTACGCGGCCGATGTGTTGACCTCGTTGTCCGCCTCGAAGCGCCAGATGCGCTTTCCGTTGTTCGCGTTCAGCGCGTAGACCCCGTGGTCCCACGAGCCCACGAACAGCCGGTTGCCCTTCAGCAGCGGGGACGACTCGATCGGGGCCGACTTGAACTTCCACTTCTCGCGGCCGGTCTCGGCGTCCCAGGCGACGACGAAGCCGTCGGCACCCTCCTGGCCCTGGAGGCACTGGACATGGTGCATGTAGGAGACGTACACGACGCCCTTGCCGATCGTCGGCGACGACGCGGCGCAGCGGCCCAGGCTCTTGCGCCACTCGACGCGTCCGGTCTGGTCGTCGAGCGCGAAGAAGAGGCCCTTCTGCTGGGCGAGGTAGAGCTTCCCGTAGCCCACGCTCGGCGGGAACTCGAGCGTGTCGTGGGCGTCGATCGTCCAGAGGCGGCGGTAGGGCGGGCGGTGGTCGTAGGGGGAGATGTGCCGCCGCTGGTCGTCGTAGCTGTAAGTCGGCCAGGGCCGCGGGTTCTCCTTCTTCGGCGGCGCCTTCGGCTCCTCGGGCTCCGTGGTGACGAACTCCTCGGTCGGCGAGCCCCGCTTCTCGATCGGCTCGTCCTCCTCGAGGAGGTAGTAGCCGATCCCACCCAGGACTGCTAGAGCGACCACCCCTGCGGCAACCCACTTGATCACCGCGCGCAGGCTAGCTAACGCACCCCCTGGCGGAGGAGGCGCCAAATGCGGTTGGTGACAAGCGGCACCTCCGCCCCCAGGCGCTCCTCCTCCAGCTCCCGCGCCCACTGCGGGGTGCCACTGCGGATCACGAGGCCGCCGCCCAGCCCGAAGGCGACGAAGGCCGGGCGCCGCGGGTCCCGGCCCGCCGTGGCGATCCGGCGCGACTCGCTTGGCAGCCCGGACGACTCCTCGAACACCGTGAAGTCGCCGAAGAACTCGTCCAGGTCCTCGAACAGCCCCAAGCCGTCCTCGAAGACCGTCAGGGGGGCGCTCGTGGTGCGCAGGAGATCGGTGCCCTCACCGAAGGCGTCCACCCGGCGGCGGCCGCTCGGGTGGGTCAGGCGGTCGCCCTCGAGCCGCACCGTACGGCGCAGCGCGTCCGCCCCGAAGCTCGCCACGCGCAGGCCGTCCTCCACCTCGTCGCGCAGCCGCCGCATCAGCGGCTCGGGCAGCCACAGCGCGCTGCCGGCCAGCGCCACGCCGGGCGCGTTGCCGAGCGAAGGCCCCTCGCCGCGCGCGAGCGAGACGTCCGTGGTGAGGTCGTAGGCGAGCCGCTCGCGGTCGAGGTAGCGCAAGAGCGGCCCGACCTCCGATGCGAAACGGGGCGGCAGGCCGCCGCCCCGGAACGGCCGCGTGAGGCCCACGGAGCGGCCCTCCGGCAGCGAGTCGGCGAACCCGTCGAGGTCGTCGTCCACCGAGTTGAGCCCCTGCCAGGACATCGCCGGCAGCACCACCAGCGGGCGCGAGCGCTCCGTCGCGCGCCTCGACTGCGGCAGCCCGGCCACCGCCAGCGGCCAGACAGCCCGGTCGCGCCCGGCGCGCACCCGGACCAGGTAGACGCCCGTGCGGGCGTCGCTCGGCACGTGGACCCGGAACTCGCCCGCGATCCGCCCGCCGCTGCGGATCGGCTCCGGGTCTCCGTAGGGCGACATCACGAAGTCGAAGCTCCGGTCGACGGGCCCCACCTCGAGTGTCGCGGCGGAACCGGCCGGCACGACCTCGAGCGGGCCGCTCAGCGTGAAGCTGCGCACCGACACACCCGTTCCCGCGCGGGCCGTGGACGCGCTGGGGATCTCCTCGGGCGCCACCACCGGGTTGCCCGCCTTGTCGCGCACGGTCACCGTGAAGGCGTAGTCCCCGTCGGGCGCCGGCTCGGTCTGCTCCGGTCCAGTCGCCACCTCGCCGTGCCAGATGCCGCGCCGGTCGTCGTTGCCGCGGAATCGGCGCACCACGAGCGGCTCACCGGCCACGTCGGTGCGGAACACCCGGAACTCGGGCGCCGAGTTGCTCGGCCCGCGGTAGCGCACCACCACCTCGATCTCCTGCCCCGGCTCGCGCGGCGCGATCACGCCGGGTGCGGTCTCGAGCAGCGTCACCTCCGGCGGCTTGCGGTCCACGCGGATCCGCTTCGACGAGTTGATCACCCGGCCCTCGGAGCGCTGCACGACGCGCATCCGGTAGAGGCCGTCGGGCACCGGCACGCCGTCGTCGTCGCGCCCGTCCCAGGTGAAGCGGTGCTTCGTGTCACCGGCGAGGGCGCGGTCGTCCACGACCTGGCGGATCTCGGTCCCCTCGCCGTCCAGCACGTAGAACGAGACGGTCGCCGGGCGGGACAGGTCGAAGCCCACCTGGGACCTGTCGCGCGTGCCGTCGCCGTTCGGGGAGAACTGCTGGGGCTTGGCCGCGAAGCGCAGCACGAGCGCGTCCTCGCTCTTGAGCTGCTGGGTGATGAAGAAGGCGGCGATGGTCGCGACGACGAGCAGCGCGAACACCGCCCGGACGAGGGGCCGGGCCATGGGTTGCGGAACCGTAGTAGACAGAATCCCCGCCGATGCGCGTGCAGCTCATCGACCCGTCGGCCGACGTGCTCCCCTACGACCACGCGCTCGCCGCCGCGCTCGCCCGCCGCGGAGCGCGGGTGGAGCTGGTCACCTCGCGCTTCGTCCACGGACCCGCGCCGCCACCCGACGGCTACGAGGTGAGCGAGTCCTTCTACCGGCTCGCCACGCGGCTCGGCGCCGGCCGCCCGCCGCTGCGACGCGCGCTCAAGGCAGCCGAGCACGTGCCCGGGACGCTGCGGGTCCGGCGCCGCGCCGCGGCGGCCGATCTTCAGCACTGGCAGTGGCTCTGGCTCGAGGCGGTGAGCGCGCGGCTCCTGCCCCGCGGCCGGCCGCAGGTGCTGACCATGCACAACGTGATCCGGCGCGGGCGCTCCGGCCGGCGGCTCGCCGAGCGCATGGACGCGACGATCGTCCATACCCGTCACGGGGCGGAGCTGCTCGGCGGCGGGCCCCGCGTGCACGTGATCCCGCACGGCGCGTTCGAGCACCTCACGCGGCAGCCGGACGAGCGGCCGCTGCCGCCCGAGCTCGCCGCGGTGGAGGGCCCCGTCGTGCTGTGCTTCGGCGTCGTGCGGCCGTACAAGGGGGTCGACGTGCTGGTTGACGCCTTCCGCTCCGTGGAGGGGGCCGAGCTGTGGGTCGTGGGGCGGCCGCTGGGGGTGTCGCTCGATGCGCTGCGGGCGCCGGCGAGCGTCCGCTTCGTCCCGCGCTACGTGAGCGACGCCGAGCTGCCGGCCTTCTTCCGCCGCGCCGACCTGCTCGTCCTGCCGCACCGCGCGGTGGACGTCTCCGGTGTGCTTTTCGCCGGACTCGCCTTCGGGAAGCCGCTGGTGCTGTCGGACGTGGGCGGCTTCCGGGAGCTGGTCGAGGAGCACGGCGCCGGGCGGCTCGTGCCGCCGGGCGATCCGGGCGCGCTGGCCAAGGCGATCTCCACCCTGCTGACGGACCCCGCCGAGCGCGAGCGCCTCGCGGAGCGGGCGCGAGCGGCCGCCGCCGGACCGTACTCGTGGAACTCGATCGCCGAGCGGACCATGGCGGTGTACGAGGAGGTGCTGGCGTGAGGGTCGTGTTCATGGGGAAGTCGAAGCGTTCCGTCGTGCGGTCGCTCGACGTACTCGTGGAGCGCGGCGCGGACGTGATCGCCGTGGTGGCCGCCGAGGCCGACCAGTGGGCCCGCGCGCCTCAGCGCCTCGACCTCGCCGCACGGCGACACGGCCTGCCGCTGGTCCCGGAGGCGGAGCTGTACGCCTCGCCGCCGTCCGGCGTCGACCTGGTCGTCTCGTTCCTCTATCCGCACCTCATCCGCGAGCCCGTCCTCTCGCTCGGCCGCATCGGCTGTCTCAACCTCCACCCCGCTCCGCTTCCCGACTTCCGCGGGGTCGGCGGGTACAACGTGGCGATCCTCGAGGGCCTCCGCGAGTGGGGCGTCTCGTGCCACTTCGTGGACGAGCACTTTGACACCGGCGACCTCGTCGAGGTGGAGCGCTTCGCGATCGACCCGGACGCGCAGACTGCGTTCTCGCTCGACCTCGAGAGCGGCGAGCGGCTGGTGCAGCTCTTCGGCCGGACGATGGATCGAGCGCTCGCGGGAGAGGAGCTCCCGCGCACGCCTCAGGGCGAGGGCCGCTACGTCTCGCGCGAGGAGTTCGAGGGCCTCCGCGTGGTCCGGCCGGGGGACGATCTCGACCGCAAGATTCGCGCCTTCTGGTACCCGCCCTACCCGGGTGCGCTCGTCGAGGTCGAGGGCCGCTTGCTCACGCTCGTGGACGACTCCCTGCTTGCCGAGATCGCAGCCACGTACCGCGATGCCGGCCATCTCCCCTGACAAAGAACGATCCGCGCCCGCATGCGAATCCGCGCGCGCTCGGCCGAGCCGAGCGCTTGCGGGTTGGCACGAGCCGAGTGCTTGCGGCGCAATGTGACCTGCGTCACATAGTCCGCCTCCCGAAGGCGAGTACTCTCGGCAGATGAACTGCGGGAGCTGCGGGACGGCGAATCCGGCCGGCGCCTCGTTCTGCATGGCGTGTGGCGCTCGGCTCGAGCGCCGCTGCGCCAACTGCGGCGCCACCGCGCCTCCCGAGGCGCGCTTCTGCATGAGCTGTGGCTCACAGCTCGATCAGGTCGCGGCGACCGCTCCCCCGGTCCCGCGCCCGGCTGAGCAGCCGCCCGAGGAACGCCGGCAGGTGACGGTCCTCTTCGCGGACCTGTCCGGCTACACGGCTGTGGCGGAGCGCATGGATCCGGAGGCGGTCAAGGCGCTAGTGGATCGCGCCCTGATGCGGCTCGGCCAGGAGGTCGAGCGCTACGGCGGCACCGTCGACAAGTACATCGGCGACAACGTGATGGCCATCTTCGGCGCTCCCATCGCGCACGAGGACGACGCCGAGCGCGCCGTGCGGGCCGGCCTCGGCATGCAGGCCGCCATGGAAGAGATCAACGAGGGCCTGCCTTCCGGCGTGCACTTCGACCTGCGCGTGGGCGTGAACACCGGCGAGGTGCTGGCTGGCGCCGTGGGCGCCAACTACACCGTCACCGGGGACACGGTCAACGTGGCCGCCCGGCTCCAGAGCGCCGCTCGGCCCGGCAGCGTGACCGTCGGCGAGCGCACGATGCGCGCCACCGTGGCCGCAGTGCGGTACGAGGAGCTCCAGCCGCTCGAGCTCAAGGGCAAGTCCGAGCCCGTCCCCGCCTGGGAGGCGCTGGCGGTGACGGCCGAGCACGCCGTGGGCCGCACCGCGCCGGCGCGCGAGTCGCCGCTCGTCGGGCGTGACAACGAGCTGGCCACCCTCGAGACGATCTACGAGCGGGTGGAGCGCGACTGCATCCCGCACCTCGTCACGCTCATGGGCGAGGCGGGCGTCGGTAAGTCGCGCGTGCTGCGCGAGCTGGAGCGACGCCTCTGCAGCCGGACCGACGCCCCCGCGTTCCACACCGGCCGCTGCCTGCCTTACGGCACGGGCATCGTGTTCTGGGCGCTCGGCGAGGTCATCCGCGCCGGCTGCGGGATCGTCGACACCGACTCGGCGGACGTGGCGTGGGGCAAGCTGCTCGACCACTCGCGCAAGCTGTTCGCGGTGGAGCACCCGCAGATGGGTGAGGAGGGCGAGCGCAGGACGGCGCTGCTGGGCCGCCTCATCGGCCTCGAGGTGCCGCCCGAGCTGGTCCCGGAGAACGACGATCCCGAGCGCATGCGCGACGCGTTCTTCTCCGCGCTTCGATCCGGCGTCGAGGCCTGGGCCCGCGAGAAGCCGCTGGTGTTCGCCTTCGAGGACATCCACTGGGCGGACGACGGCATGCTCGACGCGATCGAGCACCTGGCGCAGTGGGTCCGCGCCCCGCTCATGATCGTCTGCCTGGCGCGCGACGAGCTGCTCGACCGGCGCCCGGGCTGGGGCGGCGGGCGCCGCTCGGCGACCCAGCTGATCCTCGACCCGCTCGGCGCGGCCGACACCGAGTCGCTCGTGGCCATGCTGCTGCCGGACAGCGGCTCGCTCGTGCCCGCGGTGGTGGAGCGCTCCGGCGGCAACCCGCTGTTCGCCGAGGAGATGGCACGCCGGATCGCGGAGGAGGGCGGCCACGCCGCGGAGCTGCCAGACACCGTGCAGGGCGTGCTCGCCGCGCGCCTCGACGCGCTCGACCCGTTCGAGCGGCGCCTGGTGCAGCAGGCGGCGGTGGTCGGCCGCACCTTCTGGGAGGGCTCGCTGATGCCGCTGGCGCGCTCCGAGGGGCGCGACCTCGGCCGCGCGCTCACCTCGCTGCAGGAGAAGGACATCCTTGCCCCCGGCGCCGAGGGCCGCCTCGCCGGCGAGCGCGAGCTCGCCTTCAAGCACGTGCTGATCCGCGACGTTGCCTACGGGATGCTGCCCAAGGCGGTACGGGCGCGGAAGCACTTCGAGGTCGGCTCGTTCATCGAGGACCGCGCCGGCGACCGGATCGACGAGGTCGGACCGCTGCTCGCCGAGCACTACGGCCGCGCCGCCGCGCTCGGGCACGAGGGCGGGCTGCCACCGGACGAGCTGCACGGCATGCAGCGCCGCGCGATGCTCTTCCTGGAGCGGGCCGGCGACGCCAGCGCGCAGCTGTTCTCGAACCGCGAGTCGGCGTCGCACTACCGCCACGCGCGCAAGATCTGCCCGCTGGACGCCGCCGGCGACATGGCCCGCATCGGCGAGAAGCTCGGCGACGTGTCGCTCCGCCTCGGCCGGGTCGACGAGGCGATCGGCGTCTGGCTCGAGTGCCTCGAGTGGCACCGCGGCCAGGAGGACCTGGAGCGGGTGGCCGACCTCCACCGCAAGATCGGCGCCGCGCTGTCGCACAAGGGCGAACGCAAGGCCGCCATCGAGCACTACCAGAAGGGGATCAACCTCCTGAAGGACGGCCCGCCCCGGATCGAGCTCGTGCGGCTCTACGAGGAGGCGGCCTGGCTGTACCTCCACACCGGCGACAACATGCTCGCGATCTACGCGTCCGAGAAGGCGCTGCGGCTCGCCGAGCGGCTGGGCGAGACGCGTGCGGCCAGCCGAGCCCACGGGATCTTCGGCCGCGTGTTCGGGCGCATCGGCGACACCGAGAAGGCGCGCCAGAACCTGGAGCGCGCGGTGGAGCTGGCGCGCGGCTCCGACCGGAGCGAGACGATCCTGGCGCTGTCGGCGCTGGGTCGGCACCTCGAGGTGTCGGAGGCGAAGGTTGGCCTGGCGCGCGAGGCGTACGAGGAGGCGCTCGCGCTGGCCGAGGAGATGGGCGTGCTGCCTGCGCAGGTCGAGCTGCACGCGTCGCTGGCCCAGCTGGCCGCGTACAGCGCCGACTGGGAGCAGGTCGAGCGCTCCACCGAGGCGAGCGCCGAGCTGGCCGAACGCGAGGGGCTGGTGGGCAAGCTCTGTCTTCCGTATGCGCTGCGCGGGCTGCTGCGCTGGCGCGAGGGGGACATCGGAGCGGCCACCGTGCTGTTCCACCGCGCCCACGAGCTGGCCGAGCAGGTCGGCTGGTCGGAGCTCGCGTTCCAGGCGCTGTTCGGGCTGTCGACCGCGCTGCGCGACTCGGGCGACCTGTCGGGCGCGACCGCGGCCCTCGACCGGGCGCTCGACGTGTGCGAGCGCGCGGGCCTGATCGCTCAGTCGATCCAGGCGACGGCCGCCCGTGCGGTGGTCCTTGCCCTCGCCCACCGGCGCGACACGGCTGCCGAAGCGGCGCAGGAGGCGGCCGAGCTGGCCGAGCGCCTGCACTACCCGATCGGCCGCGCGGCGGCGCTCGAGGCGCGCGGGGTGTGCGCGCAGGATCCGCGTGAGGGAGTCGCACTGCTGAACGAGGCGGCCGCGGCCTGGACGGAGCTCGACCGGCCGCTGGAGGCGGCGCGCTCGCGGCTGCTGGCGGGGCAGACGCTGGTGGAGGTGGATCCCCCCGAGGGTCGCCGGCTGCTCGGCGAGGCGGCGCAGGAGATCGAGCGGCTGGGCGTGAGCCACCTGTCGGAGCGCGCCCGCTCGCTGGCGAAGTAGGGCTAGGGCGCCTTGTCGGCGCCCACCAGCACGACGACCGTCGCGTCCCCCGCCAGCTCGTGGCTCGACGGGTTGACGGCCTCGCGCTGGGCGATCTGCAGGCGGCGGCTCACGGCCGCCGCGTCGCGCTCGTGGCCCGGCGTGTACTGGACGACCGACTCGCCGAGTTGCTGGTTCGGGAGGAAGTTCGCGACCGTCCCGGCGCGGAAGCCGGCCTCCTCGGCCTGGTCCATGATCGTGGCGGCCAGGCCGGGCACGGTGGTTCCGTTCAGAACGGCGACGGTGACGTTCGCCGGGTTCACCGCGCCTCCGCCCCGTCGCCGGCGACGCTGGCCGTCTTCGCCGCCGCCCCCGTTCGGCTCCTCGGCGACCTGCCGCGGGCCCTGGGCGGTGCCTCCGCCTTCGTCCTCGCCGACGAGCTGCGTGACGCCGAAGGCGGCCGCGCCGCCGACGATGAGCACGCCGGCGACGGCCAGCACCAGGTAGAGCGGGTTGGAGGCGAGCCGCCGGTACCAGGGGTCCCTGCGCGGGGGAGCGATGATGGCGGTCTGCTGCGGCACCGGCCGCCCGGGGCCGCCGGGCCCCGCCGGAGGACGGGTGCCGGGGACGGGCGGCGCACCGGGCCTGGCGCCGGCGCCCGACCCGGGCACCTTGGTGGCGCCCTTGGAGTTGGCGGAGGCGGCGGCCGCCGCGGCGGCCCCGGCGGGAGCGCCGGC
>JBKGUS010000383.1:0-8685 GCA_046462295.1 Thermoleophilaceae bacterium
GCCGAGCTGCAGGACTACGCGGCCGACGTGATCGACCGCTACCCGCGCTGCCGCATGGCGGGCACGCGCTTCGTGCTCGTGGAGGCGCAGGACCGCGTGATGCAGGAGATCCCCGCGCCGCTCGCGGAGTTCGCCTCGCGGGAGCTGCGCGGCCGCGGGATGGAGATCCGCACCCGCACGATGCTGGAGGAGATGGACGAGCGGTCGGCGACGCTCTCGACCGGCGAGCGCATCCCGACCCGGATGCTGTGCTGGACCGCGGGGGTCAAGCCGGCGCCGGTCGTCCAGAAGCTCGGGCTGCCGCTGGACGAGCAGGGGCGCATCGAGGTGGACCGGACCATGAAGGTGGTGGGCCGCGACAACATCTGGGCGATCGGCGACGCCGCCGCTGTCCCCGACCCGGCGCGGCGCCGCCAGGCCGCCAGCCCGCCCACCTGCCAGCACGCGATCCGGCAGGGGCGGCGGGTGGCCGAGAACGTGGCCGCCACCATGCGGGGCCGCCGCCCGAGCCCGTTCCGCTACCGCACGCTCGGCGTGTTCGTCGACATGGGGCAGCACAAGGCGGTCGCGACCGTGCTCGGCGTCCGGCTGCGCGGCTTTCCAGCCTGGTTCGCCGCCCGCAGCTACCACCTGATGATGATGCCGGGCGTTGCCCGCAAGCTGCGGCTCGGGCTCGACTGGGGCGTGGGGCTCTTCTTCGGCCGCGCCTCCGCGGAGCTGGGCCAGCTCGGCCATCCCGCCGCACTGCGCGAGCCGGGCGGCGAGCAGTGAGCGTCCTGTCGTTCAGGGAGGGCGGGGGGACCGACCTGCGCGCGACCTTCGAGCTCGGCGAGGCGGCCTGGGACGAGTCGCGCAAGAGCCGCGGGCTGCTGCCGCCCGACCACCGGCCCGACCCCGACGAGCTGCGCAGGGCCTGGGAGCGCGAGCGGCCCTTGCTCGAGTTCATCGCCGCACAGCCGGATGGTCGCTACGTGATCTGTGAGGACGGCGACGAGCTGGTGGGCTACGCGCGCGTGGCGCGCTTCGGCTCAATGGACGAGCTGACCGAGCTGTGGGTGGCCCCCGCGCGCGCCGGGCGCGGGGTCGGGCGGGCGCTGCTGGAGCGCTGCTGGCCCGAGTCGCCCAGCCCTGAGCTCGGGCGCGTCGTGCTCGGCCTCGGAACGCCCAAGGACCTGAGCCTCTACACGGAGTTCGGCGCCATGCCGGTGAGCGGGCACTGGCACATGCGCCACCGCGCCGACCGCTACATGGAGCGGCGCTCGCTCGAGCTCGACGCCGCCGAGCCGGCCGTGCACGCATTGACGGCCGAGCGGGCGGTCGCCGAGTGGAAGCGGCTCGAGCCGCCCGCGATCGGCCACGAGCGCCCGGCGCTGCACGAGTTCTTCGGCCGCACCCGGACCTGCCTGGCGACGGTGGACGGAGGGCGCGGCGAGGCCATCGCGCTGTGCTGGGTGAGCTCGGACGGCGAGATCGGGCCGGCCGTGGCGGAGGAGCCCGAGCACCTGGTGCCGGTGGTGCTGGCGGCGCTCGACCGGGTGGCCAAGCAGCAGGAGCCGGAGACGTTCGGCGTCTTCTGCACGACCGACTCGTGGTGGCTCCTCGACCGGCTCCGGCGGCTGGGCTTCCAGGTCTGGTGGCCGAGCTGGGTGATGTGCTCGGTTCCACTGCCGGGGCTCGACCGGTATCTGCCGACCAGGCCCCCGCGTCTCCTCTAACTCCTTCCGCTCTGCCACACTTGGGGCATGGGACAAATGGCCTCTGACGTCGGCCGCAAGGTGCTCGCAATTGGCGTGCTCCTGGTGGCCGCCTACATCCTCTTCAAGATGGTGATCGGGGTCGTCGCAGCCGTCGCGTGGATCGTGGTGCTGGTGCTGGCGGTAATCGCTGCGATCTGGGCGTTCGGCGTGCTTCGCACCTAGCCGCCCTTGGAGTTCGTCGTACTCGCCTTCTTCTGCGGCCTGTCGGCCGCGGTTATCGGCAAGCTCAAGGGCAGCTCGTTCTGGATCTGGTTCCTCGTGGGCCTCGTGCTCCCGCTCATCGGGACGCTCGCCGCCGTCCTGTACCGCAACGAGCGCGGCGAGCCGCATCGCCGCTGCCCTGAGTGCAACAACGTCGTTCCGCTCCACAACCAGGTCTGCATGCGCTGCGGTCGTGATCTCGATTGGCCCTCGGGGTACACTGGCTCCTCCTGGCCGTCCGGCCAGTCTGGCCAAACCTGAGCAGCGGAAAGGAGCAAGCTCGTCATGCGAGCCGTCGACGCCATCATGGAATGCCTCAAGGCCGAGGGCGTCGAGCACGTATTCGGGATCCCCGGCGGCGCCAACCTCCCCACCTACGACGCCCTCTACGACGCCGGCATCCGCCACGTGCAGTGCCGTCACGAGCAGGGGGCGGGCCATGCGGCCGAGGGGTACGCGAAGGCGTCGGGCCGGGTCGGCGTCGCGCTCGCCACGAGCGGGCCGGGCGCGACCAACCTCGTCACCTGCATCGCCGACGCGATGATGGACAGCGTCCCCACCGTGTTCCTCACGGGACAGGTGCGGACAGAGCTGATCGGCACGGACGGCTTCCAGGAGGCCGACATCTCCGGCATCACGATGCCGATCGTCAAGCACTCGATCCTGATCCAGGATCCGCGCGACATCCCGAAGGCGATCCACGAGGCGTTCCACGTGGCGTCGACGGGACGGCCGGGGCCGGTGCTGGTCGACGTGCCGCAGGACCTCTCGCGCGCCGACATCCCGTATGAGCCGGTCAGCCAGGTGCAGCTGCCGGGCTACCAGCCGACCACGCAGGGCAACGCGAAGCAGGTCCGGCTTGCGGCCAAGGCGCTCGCCAACTCGCGGCGCCCGGTGATCTACGGCGGCGGTGGGATCGTCAACGCCGAGGCTTCCGCCGAGTTCCGCGACCTGTGCATGTCGGACAACCTGCCCGTCACCTGCACGCTCATGGGCCTCGGCGCTTTCCCGGCGGACCACGAGCAGTGGCTCGGGATGCTTGGCATGCACGGCACCCGGGCGGCCAACTACGCGATGGACGAGGCGGACCTGATCGTGGCGGTCGGGGCGCGCTTCGACGACCGGGTGACCGGCAAGCTGTCCGAGTTCGCGCCGCGGGCGAAGTTCATCCACATCGACATCGACCCGGCGGAGATCTCGAAGAACGTGCCGGCCCACATCCCGATCGTGGGCGACGCGGCGAACATCCTCCCCAAGCTGACGGCCGAGTACCGGGCGCTCGCGACGGACCCGGCGCGGCTCGAGGGCTGGTGGCAGCGGATCCGGAACTGGCAGGAGAAGCACCCCCTGCGCTACGACGACAGCCCCGACTCCGAGATCAAGCCGCAGTACATGGTCGAGGCCATGTACGAGGTCACCGGCGGCGACGCGATCGTCACCTCCGACGTGGGCCAGCACCAGATGTGGGCCGCGCAGTACTACGGGTTCAAGCGCCCGCGCCAGTGGATCAACTCGGGCGGCCTCGGCACGATGGGCTTCGGCCTGCCGTCCGCGATGGGGGCGAAGGTGGCCAATCCCGACCAGGACGTGGTCTGCCTCGCGGGCGACGGCTCGCTGATCATGAACGTGCAGGAGCTCGCCACCTGCGTGACCGAGCAGGTGCCGGTGAAGGTGTTCCTGATGAACAACGGCTACCTGGGCATGGTCCGCCAGTGGCAGGAGCTGTTCTGGGACAAGCGCTACTCGGCGGTCGAGATGGGGGCGAGCCCCGACTGGGTGAAGCTGGCCGAGGCGTTCGGCGCGAAGGGCATGCAGGTGAGCGAGAAGGGCGAGCTGAAGGACGCGTTCCGCGAGGCGCTCGCCGAGGAGGGCCCGGTGCTGGTCGACGTGCGCGTGACCAAGGAGGAGAACTGCTATCCGATGATCCCCGCGGGGCAGGCCGCGCGGGACATGGTGGGCTGAGCGATGGGTGAGCCAGGGACCAAGGAGATCCTGAACCTCGAGGACCTGGAGGCGAGCGGCGGGATCCGCACCGGCCGCAAGCACGTCCTGTCGATCCTCGTGGAGAACAAGCCCGGCGTGCTGGCCCGGATAGCGGGACTGTTCGCCCGGCGCGGCTTCAACATCGACTCACTCGCCGTAGGCGCGACCGACGACACGTCGATCTCGCGCATCACGCTGACGGTGGACGGCGCGGCGCACCCGATCGACCAGGTGACGAAGCAGCTGCACAAGCTCGTCCACGTGATCAAGATCCGCGACCTGGAGCCGTCGGAGACGGTGGCCCGGGAGCTCGCGCTGTTCAAGGTCTCGTGCCAGGACGGCGACTCGCGCGCCCAGGTGATGCAGTTCACGGAGATCTTCCGCGGCAAGACCGTGGACATCTCGAAGCGCTCGGTGACGGTCGAGGTGACCGGGACCGACGACAAGATCGAGGCGTTCGAGCAGATGGTCCGCCCCTTCGGATTGATCGAGATGGTCCGAACGGGCGAGATCGCGGTGGCGCGAGGCCGCGGGGCCACCTGAGCCGGGGGTGGGTAGTTTCAGTACCGCATACGAGTACTAGAACTACCCACCCCCCCGATTTTCGCCTGACAGCCGCAGCGGCCGAGCGGCTGCGCTCGCGGATCGCGGCTGCGCTCGAACGGTCGCGCCGAGAGCGAGCGCGCGCGCTCGCCGCTGTCACGGTGCCGGTCGACTCCGATCTCGACCTCTCTGCTGCCGTTCTCGCGGCCAAGAGAACCACCGACCGCTATTTCTGCTTCGAGCAGCCGGACCGGGAGGGCTTCGCGCTGGCGGGCCTGGGCCAAGCCGCGCTGCTGGAGGGCCGCGGCCCGGACCGCTTCAAGGAGGTCGCGGCCGCCGCCCGTGAGCTCGGGCACGGGGCAGCCATCGACGATGTCGCGGGCCCCGTCTTCGTCGGCGGCTTCGCCTTCGCCGAGGACGGCGGCGCCTCGCCCGAGTGGTCCTCGCTCGCTCCGGCCTCCCTCGTCCTCCCCGAGGTCTCGCTCGCCCGCCACCGCGGCGAGGCGCGCATGACCGTCAGCGTCGCGGTCGACGGCGACGAAGCCGCCGAGGCGCTGCTCGAGCGTGTCGATCGCCGCCTCGCCGAGCTCGCCCCGGCCGCCATGCCCCTCATCGACCCGGACCCGGTCGACCGGGCCCGCGTCGTCAGCGCGGCCCCGCCGTCCCACTACGAGCACGCGGTCGAACGGGCCGTCGAGCGCATCCGTGCCGGGCAGCTCGAGAAGGTCGTGCTCGCCCGTGAGGTGCGCGTCCACGCCGCCCGCGACCACGATCCCGGCGCCGTGCTGGGCGCCCTCCGCGAGGTCTTCCCGGCCTGCTTCTGCTGGTGCGTCGGGACCCCGGAGCTCGCCTTCGTCGGCGCCAGCCCTGAGCTGCTCGTGCGCCGCGACGGCGCGCGCGCCCAGAGCGTCGCGCTCGCAGGCACCACCCGTCGCAGCGCGGACCCCGCCGTCGACGACCACCTCGGCGAGCAGTTGGTGCGCAGCCCCAAGGAGCGTGAGGAGCAGGCCATCGTCGCCCGCCGAATCGAGCGAACGCTCGAGCCGGTGAGCGTATGGGTCACCGTCGCCGACCAGCCCGTGCTGGTGAAGGTCCACAACGTCCAGCACCTCGCCACGCCGATCCGGGCACAGCTGGCGGACCCTGTGCCCGCCGTCGAGCTCGCCGGGCGGCTGATGCCCACCCCGGCCGTGGGGGGCGAGCCGCACGCCGCCGCCATGCCGCTGATCCCCGCTCTCGAGGGCCTCGACCGCGGCTGGTACGCCGGTGCGGTGGGCTGGACCGACCTCGCCGAGGACGGCGAGTTCTGCGTGGCGCTCCGCTGCGCGCTGCTCCGCGGCCCGCTCGCCCATCTGTACGCCGGCTGCGGGATCGTGCGCGACTCGGTGCCCGCCGAGGAGCTGGCCGAAGCGGAGGTGAAGCTCCAGGCGCTCCTGCCGTTACTGGCTTGAACCCCCCATCTGTCGGGTAAGGAACTTCCCGTGAGGAGCGCGGGAGGGGTCGGTTCGCGCACGGAGGGCAGTTCCTCGATGGCCGGGCGTGTACTGGCCGTCGGCGTCATCCTGGTCGCGATCGCCGTTGCGGCGTGGCTGCTGTTCGCGGGGGACAGCGGCTATCGGGTCACGGCCGAGTTCGTGAACGCGGGCCAGCTCGTGAACGGCAGCGAGGTGCGGGTGGCGGGCAACACGGTCGGCAGCGTCGACGAGATCGACGTGAGCCCGGACGGGCGCGCGGAGGTCACCTTCACCGTCGAGGGCGACTACGCCCCGCTCCGCCGCGGCACGACCGCGATCGTCAAGCAGACCTCGCTGTCGGGCATCGCGAACCGATACATCGACCTCCACCTCGGCCCGGACGGCCGCGACGAGATCGAGGACGGCGGCCGGATCGAGGCCGACCAGACCGAGACGGCGGTCGAGCTCGACCAGGTGTTCGCGCTCTTCGACGAGGAGACACGCGGCTCGCTGCAGGACTTCATCAAGGGCCAGGCCGACACGCTGCGGGGCCGTGGCCGTGAGCTGCGCGCCGGCATCCACTACCTGAACCCCGCGCTCTCGACCGGCAGCCGGCTGTTCGAGGAGCTGACGGAGGACGAGGCGCTGCTCGAGGAGTTCCTGGTCGACTCCGCCGCGCTCGTCAACACGCTCGCGAGCCGCCGCGACGACCTGACCGGGGTCGTCTCGAACCTCAACTCGACGTTCGGCGCGCTCGGCAGCCAGCAGGACGCCCTGGCCGAGTCGATCGAGCGGCTCCCGCCGTTCATGCGGCGCGCCAACACGACCTTCGTGAACCTGCGCGCGGCGCTCGACGACGTCGACCCGCTCGTGGACGCCTCCAAGCCGGTGGTGCGCCGCCTCGACCCGTTCCTCGACCAGGCCCGGCTCTTCGCTCGTGACGGCGAGCCGACCTTCCGCGACCTGTCCCGCACGATCCGGCGCAGCGGGCAGACGAACGACCTGATCGAGCTGATCGACAGCTTCCCGCCGCTCGCGCGGGTGGCGATGGACACGCGCCGGCTCAACGGAGCGGAGCGTCGCGGCGCGTTCCCGGAGACGACCGAGGCGCTGCGCGCCGCCACGCCGACGATCGCCTTCGGGCGCCCCTACACGCCCGACTTCGTCGGCTGGATGGACGACTTCTCGACGACGGGCGGCTACGACGCCATCGGCGGCTTCTCGCGCGCCTGGATCAACTTCGCCGAGATCCTGCACGGGCCGGGCCCGAAGACCAAGCAGTTCCGCCGCTGCCCGGGCGCGAACGAGATGCCGGCGCCCGACGGCAGCAACGTCTTTAGCGCCGCCGAGGCGGCCGCGCTCGACTGTGACCCGAGCCAGAGGACGGTCGGCCCGTGAGGCGCCTGGGTGCGATCCTCGCCGTCCTGGCCGTGTGTGGCGCCGCCGCCCTGGCGGTCGGCGCGGGCGAGGACGAGGGCGCCAAGGGGAAGACCTACGAGATCGTCTTCGACAACGCCTTCGGCCTGACCGAGGGCGGCGACTTCAAGATCGCCGGTGTCCGCGCCGGCAACACGAGCAGCTTCGAGGTGGTCGGCCAGGAGCGCCCGCTGGCGGTGGTGAAGGCCGAGGTCACCGAGCCGGGATTCTCCGACCTCCGCGAGGACGCCCGCTGCGAGATCCGCCCCCAGTCGCTGATCGGCGAGTACTACGTGGACTGCCAGCCGGGCGCCTCCGACCGCAAGCTGCCCGACGGCGGGCGGGTGCCGGTGGAGCAGACGAGCTCGACCATCCCCGCGGACCTCGTGAACAGCATCCTGCGGCGCCCGTACCGCGAGCGCTTCCGCCTCATCATCAGCGAGCTCGGCGCGGGCCTGGCGGGACGCCCGGAGGACCTGAGCGAGGTGCTGCGGCGCGCGCACCCGGCCCTGCGCGAGACGAGCGAGACGCTCGAGATCCTCGGCCGCCAGAGGGACACGATCGAGCAGTTCATCACGGACGCCGACCGGGTGATCGGCGAGCTCGAGGCGCGCAAGGAGGACGTGACGCGCTTCGTGCGCGAGGCCGGGACCACGGCCGAAATCTCGGCGTCGCGGCGCGCGGAGCTGGCCGAGACCTTCCGGCGCCTCCCGGCGTTCCTCACCGAGCTCGAGCCGTACATGGGGCGGCTTGCCGAGCTCACGAACGCCCAGCAGCCCGTGCTGCGCGACCTGCAGGCCGCCTCCGGTGAGCTCGACACCTTCCTCACCCGCCTGGAGCCGTTCAGCGCCGAGGCCGTGCCGGCCTTCGCCGCCCTCGGCGACGCCTCGCTGGTAGGGCGCCGCGCGGTCCGGGAGAGCCAGGAGGAGATCCGTGAGTTGCGCCGCCTCGGGCAGGACGCCCCCGGGCTCGCCAAGCCGCTCAGGCAGTTCCTTCAGACGATCGACGATCGTGCGCGCGCCGTCGAGCCGGATCCGCGCGCCGCCGCCACCGACCCACCGGCCGGGGACAAGACGCACATCTCCGGCCGGGGCGGCGGCTTCACCGGCATGGAGGCGCTCTGGAACTACTTCTATTGGCAGACGCTGACCACGAACTCGCTCGACGACGTGGGCCACGTGCTGCGCCTGAGCGTGATCGTCAACGAGTGCAGCCCGTACCAGACGAACCCGTCCCCGGCGCTGCTTGAGGAGTGCAACGAATTCCTCGGGCCGACCCAGCCGGGTGTGACGACCCCGGACCCGACCGAGACGGCCGAGGCGGCGTCGGCC